>JAQBQF010000214.1 GCA_028287115.1 Myxococcales bacterium | reverse complement strand
CCCTTTCCAAAGCGACGCTGATATTCTTCGATGCCGGCAAGCGCAGTCTTGGTATGACCTCGCGCCGCATCGAGCTGCGCGAGGCTATAGAGCGCGAGAGCTGCCCATTGATCGGAACCCGTTGCCGCCTTGCGATAGCCGCGTGCTGCGGAGTCCCGATCGCGAGCTTCGAGACGCTGTGCGGCTTGGAACGTATCGTACGTGCTGCGAGCTGGCTCAGTCGGCCGAGTCGCGATCGGTTCGTCGGGGGCAGCGTCGCCAGTTGCGGGTTGCCGCTGTGGTTCGCTTGGCGCTACGCCGGTGATCGCATTCGTCCACGTGTCACCGGCGGTGACAAAGCGCTCACCATCCGTCGATGCCACACGGACCTTGCCTCTGCTCACGTCAACCCGCACGCCCGCGTTACCGCGTGCCACCGTGAATCGCGTGCCCACCACTTCGACGGTGATATCGCCCGCTTTGACAAAGAATGGAGGTCGACCTGGTCGCGGCGTGACGTCACAATCGACAGAGCCCCGCGCGAGCACGAGCGTCACGACGCCGCTTGCCTCTTGTTTCACTTCGACGCTGGTATCGCTACCCGCATCGATCACGGCATCGCCTACGGTAAACCGCGACGCGCCTCCGACCGGCGTCACGACGTAGGACGAAGACTGCGCGAGCTGCGTCCTGCGATCCATACGAAGCGCGACGAGCATCACCGCGATCGCACCGACCACGGCGAGGCCGGCGAGTGGAATCCACCAGCGTGGACGGCGCGAATCGGACAACACCGCATCGGCGCGGTCGGCGCTCCGCATCGCGGCGAGTTGCTCGAAGACGTGTCGCTCGATCCTCTCGCGGCGAGAATCGCTCGCAGGAACCTCGACGACGATCCGATCGCGGTCGGTCACGGTTCCCGTCCTTCGGCGAGGTACTCGGCAAGGACCGGATCGCTTGCCGCGCGTTGCGCCATGTCGCGACGCGCGCGCCAGATCCGGACCTTGGCGGTGACGGTGGAGGTTCCGGTCAACCTGGCGACCTCGGCGATGCTCCGCCCATCGATCGCGTAGAGCGCGAACGCCATGCGCGCCTCCGGCTTGAGGCGTGACAGCGCTGCATAGAGACGTCGCAAGCCATCGCGGGCAGCGGCTCGGTCGCGTGGGTTCCCGTCGGCATTCTCACGCTCGGGGACAAACTCGAGCGGAATCGGCTGGCGTTTACGAGCGCCGATGAATTGAAACACCACGCGGACGGCGATCCGGTCGATCCAGGTGGAGAGCTTCGATTCGCCGCGAAATTTCGGCAGCGCGCGAAACACCGCGATGAACGTCTCTTGGACGAGATCATCGGTCTCTCGTGTCGCTCCGAGCAGCCGGTAGACGGTCGCGTTAACCCGCGGGTATTCGCGCGCGAACAGCATCCGCTCGGCAGCTCGATCGCCACGGATGCAAGCGGCGATCAGCTCGCCCTCATCCTGCGGCGTTTGCCGCGGCTCGACGATCTTCAGGGCCACACCTGATAGTGGCCCGAATTGCCACGTTGGTTACAGGATTCGCGCCATCACGACGAGGCCCGCCGAGAGCTGGATCGGTGACATGCCAACGATCTCGTCGGCACCGACATCGTACTTCTGCCGTCGAAGTAGCCAGTCCGCTGACACCCCAACCCCGACCTCGAACGCGCCGAGCTCGTATTGGAGCGTCAGCCCGATCTGTGCAGCGGGATTGAATCGCGGAGCGGTCGCGCTGCCTCCACCGGTGAGCTCCCCATCGAGCTGCACGATGTGCAGCGATGGGCCGGCGGTCCCGATCGCGACCATGTGATCGGCGACCCGCAACGGCAATCGCGCCGCGAGCGTGATCGAGTCGTCGGAGATCGTACCCATGAACGTCGTTGCGTGAATCGCCGCGCTCGGAGCCAGGCCCACCCGCAACGTCACACCGAGACGATCGGGAAGCCACGTCGCCGCGAACGTGCCGCCAATCCCGGCGTCCGCGGCCGGCGCGCCGAGGCGCACACCGAAGCTCGCGTCGACGGCGAGCGTCGCCTTCGGCGATCGGATCACGTCCGGCGCAGCGATCCTCGGCTCGCTCGCCGCGCGTGCGCGAACCGCAGCTGCGTCGACCGCATGTGGGGGTGGCAGATCGACATCAGGCGTCACTCGCAAGGCGTGCAGCATCGTTCGCGCCATGCGTGCGACCTCGGCGGCTTGCGCCGGATCGAGGGGTGCGATGTATGGCAACGAACGAACGAGCACGCGATCGACGCCGCGGTCGTACGTGATCAGGGTCGAGCCGTTCGCATCTGCGAGCAGCCACACCGTCGAGCTCGCGTGCTCGCGGTCGGCGATCACCCGCGATGAGTTCGAGATATCGATGGCGCTCGGAGGCGCTTCTTTCACGGTCACCACGGCCATGCCGGCCGGAGCGAGCGCATCGGCGAGCGCCGCCTGAAACGCGGGATCGCCGCTCGCCAACACGATCGATTCCGGCTGCTGAGCGTGCACGTGCGCACCGAACAGCAGCACACAAATCACCGCGACCGCTCGCATCCAACGCAGCTTACATCCGAGCCCAAGAGGGAGGGGACGGATTCACTCCGACCCCGGTGAGGATCGCTCCGTCTACTGAAACGCGGCGAACGTGAAGGTCAGCTGCATGTTTGCTTGGGCCCCCTTGCCGCTGAACGTCGCCGTCGCAGGACCACGGATCACGACCTTGAAGCTGCCAGTCAGGATCTTCGTGTAGTCTAGGGCCGGGACCCGCGTCGAGTCGTAGTTGACGCTGACGGCGACCGGGCCGACACCGGTCGGGTTCATCACATGCCCGATGTCGTACGTGTTGTTCGTGTCGTTCGTGATCAGCGCGACGTCGACATCGCCCGTGTAGACCTGATCGAGTGTCGTGACGCCTGTCGATTGGGCGCCGAGGATCAAGTTGACGCTATCGATCTCGATCCGCGACGGATCGCGGCCGAGCTTGGCATGCGCATCGTTGACGAAGGCACCGAAGGGGTTGCCACTCTCGCTCGTGATCGCCTTGTCGTCGCTGATCGCGTTGTTCGAAACATCGCTCGACTTGACGGTGAGGTTGATCCCGACCGGCGCGGAATACGAGACCGGATCGGCGCCACACGCGGTGAGGGAAACGAGTGCAAAGGCTAGAAGTTTCATCATGGTTCTCCGACGCGGAACAATGCGTCGTAGTCATAGTTGGCCGTTGGCACCCAAAGGTTGCGGCAAAGAGGTGGCAACTTCCGATCGCGCACATCTAGTACGGAGGCGATGTGCGATGGGCTCCGACCCGGCAGCAAACAGCCGTTAGGGGCGCCAGTCCTCTACGATGAGCGAGTGAAGCTAACGCCACATGTCGAACGCCGGCATTATTCGAGAGCTTCGGATACGGGCGCAAAGGCTGTGGTGCTCGCGCGCGTCAGTCAAACCGCGACCTTCGATGTCGAGTGCTTGTCGGCAGGCGGCGCGCGACTGCTCGGCCACTTGAGCCTGGTCAGCGGCGAGAAGATCAAGATGTTGATCGAGCTCGACGGCATTCAGATCTCGGTCGAGGCGCGTGTGCTGCGCACGGACGTTGGTGACGATCGCAGCGATCGGTTTGCCGTCGCGTTTCAGAATCTGCCGCCCCAGATCCAGGATCGCATCCAACGCTTCGTGGACGATCTCGTGGAACGGCAGCGCATCGAATTCCTGACCGACGACCCGACCGAGCTCCGTCCAACGCTCGACGACCAGACTTAGTTCATCGGCGCGAGCCGCAAGATCTTGCCGTGGACGTCACCGCTGTCCGGATCGATCGAAGGGTCGATGAACAACCTCGTCACCGCGCTGTTGCGTAACCCATCGAGCATCTCGTTCGAGATCAGCGCGCCCGCATCGAGACCGACCGCGAACAGCTCCTCGCCATTGCCCATCGCCTTTGCGAAGTCTTCTGCGCTCTGGCCGGTCGAGAACAGAAAACCGTAGGGCCGGCGACACCACATGTCCTGGCCGTTCGAGGTCAGGTACCAGATCCGTGCCGGCAGCACCTCGACCAACTGTTCCATCGTGACGTCCTCAGACATGCGCCGGACCATGCCACATTAGAGTGCGTCATGTCCGTCCCGTCTGGTCTGCCCCCCGGGGCCCACCGCTCCCCGCAACCGCAGGGCTACAACTTCTGGATCGTCGGCGACCAGCGCGCGGTGCTGCGCGACGCCTATCACTCGTTCCTCCGGCTGCCATGGTGGGCGTCTTTCCTGATGATCGCGGTCGGGTTCTTTGTCGTAAACCTGCTGTTCGCGGTCGTTTATTACGTGGTCGGCGGTGTCGATGGGATGCGCACGGACTCGTTCCTCGACTCTCTCTCGTTCAGCGTGCAGACCCTGGCCACGATCGGGTACGGCGTGATGAACCCCAAGTCGGGCGCTGCGAACGCGGTGATGATCATCGAAGCGATCACCGGAATCATCGTCACCGCGCTCGCCACCGGCCTCGTGTTCGCGAAGTTCGCGCGACCGACGGCGCGCGTCGCGTTCAGCTCGCACTGCGTGATCACCAAACACGAAGGCCAGCAGACGCTGGTCTTCCGGCTCGGCAACCGGCGGTCAAATGTAATCGTCGAAGCGCAACTGCGCGTCGTGGCCTCGTTGCTCCGGCGGACGGCGGAGGGTGAGACCTTCTACAAGATGTCCGATCTGCCGCTCGTCCGCGAACGGATGGGTGGCATGCGCCGTGGCTGGGTCGCGATGCACGTGATCGACGAAGCGAGCCCGCTCTACGGGCTCGACGCCGAGGGCCTCGCGAGTGCGGAGCTCGAGCTCGAGGTGTCGCTGATCGGCCTCGACGACATCACGATGCAGACGGTGCACTCGCTGAAGCACTACACCGACAAGGAGATCAAGTTCGGCTATCGGTTCGCCGATACGATACGCACGCTCGAAAATGGCGACATCCTGCTCGATCTCGGACAATTCGACGTGATCGTCCCCGACACGCAGCCGCGTGCTAGCGTCGCGGCATGATTCGATCCGCCGTGCTCGTTCTCGCCTTGCTCACCGGTTGCGGCCCTGGTGTCAAAGGCGGTCCGTCGATGCACAACTCGATGAACGGCCCCGAAGCCCTGCCGCAGACTTCATCGGTGGTGTCGTCCGAGATCCTCGCACGCGAGCCGCTCGCGAACACCGCGCAGGTCAAGCACATCCTGATCGGCTGGAAGGATCTCGACCAGACACACGATCCGCGTGCGGCAGCCCGCACGAAGCAAGATGCCGAGACCGAGGTTCGCTCGTTGCTCGAGAAGATCAAGACCGGAACCGGCTTCGAAGCCCTGATGAAGCAAGACTCCGAAGATCCGGGCAGCGCCGAATCGGGGCGCTCGTATGCGGTATCGCCGGATGCGCAGCTCGTGATCGAGTTCAAGCAGCTCGGGTTGCGGCTCAAGATCAACGAGGTCGGGGTCGTCCAGTCCGATTTTGGGTTTCACATTATCAAGCGCGTCGAGTAGCGATTGACGTTGCCTGCGATCCGCGTTGCAGTGATCGAGATGCGTATCGCGATCGCCCTGTTGGGGCTATTTGGCTGCACGACCGGATCGGGCGAGAGCCTGACGATCTATCCGCTGACGACCTTGTTCAGCGGCGCCGATCCCGCGGGCGGGGGCGCGACGTACAAGGTGACGATCGGTGCAAAGGGAGCGAGCGGCCTGACCTGGACGAGCACGGATCCGACCGTGGCGACCGTGACGGGCACCGATTCACTCGGAACGGTCGTCTCGCTCAAGGAAGGCGCCGCGACGATCACCGCGACGAGCGCCGCTGGGTCTCACCAATCACTGCCGCTCCTCGTGATGTCCTACGCCGCTTCCGATCTCGCAGCCGGCCAGGCCGCTTACGACATGTACTCGTGCGCGAAGAGTGGCTGTCACGATCTCGGCGGTCCGGACATCACGCCATCCGGCATCGGCAAGCACACCGATCCGCAGCTCCTCGCAACCGTGACCACGGGGTTCAACCCCGAAGGTGGAGAAGTCTCGATCGGCGCCGCGATGCACTCGTTTCCGATCGCCGCCGGAACGCCCGAGTATGTAGGCATCGTGGCGTACATGCGCTCGCTGCCACCTGGGATTCCGAAGCCCGACCTCTAGGGCATGTCTGCTGCACGCACCAGCGGCGATGCAGAAGGGGACGACCGGCGGTTACATCGGAGAGCTCGATGGTCTGCGTGGCATCGCGATCCTGCTCGTGATGATTCACCGGATGTATCCGGACGCGCGCGGAACACCCTGGTGGATCGAAGGTGGCTGGATTGGCGTCGACCTGTTCTTCGTGATCAGCGGCTTCTTGATCGCGGGAATCTTGATCGACACGCGACAGGACCCGGACTACTTCCGCAACTTCTATGCACGCCGAGTGCTGCGGATCTTTCCGCTATTTTACCTGCTCGTCGTCGGAATGTTCGTCGGATTTTCGGCCCTCGATCACGGAGCGTTCGTCGGTCAGGCCGGGTCTCCGCTCTGGTACGTGCTCCAGCTCGGTAATGTTCCGGAGAGCTTGCTCGGCCGCGATCCGCCGTACTGGATCGCGCCGGTCTGGTCGCTCGCGATCGAAGAGCAGTTCTATCTGACCTTCCCACTCGTCGTCCGCGCGATCGATCCACGGCGGCTCCCGAGCTGGCTCGCAGCGTTTGCGATCGCCGCACTGGCCACGCGCATCGCGACCGCGGCGCTCGTTCCGGATCGCGAGCGCATCCAGTACCTGTTCACGCTGTGCCGGCTCGATACCATTGCCGCCGGCTGCCTCCTCGCGATCTTCGTACGCACCGCGAGGTTCGAGGCACTGCGACATAAGCTGCCCGGACCGGTGGGGCTGATCGCAGCGGCCAGCGCGGTGATCGCGGTCGCGACTCATCTCGACCGCACGACCATGTTCGGCCGCACGTTCGGCTATTCCGTGGTCGCAGTCGGATGCTCCGCGGTGCTGCTGCTCGTCGTCTTGCACCGCGATGACGCGAGGACCGCGATCCTGCGCAATGCACCGCTGCGCTATCTGGGCAAGCTGTGCTTCGGGCTCTACCTCCTCCATCGTCCCGCGGACACGATCGTCCGTGCGGTCGCGGATCGGCTCGGTGCCGATGTCACGAGCCTCGGCTGGCTACCGGTCAAGATCGCCTTCGCCGTCGGCCTCGCGACGATCTCGTGGTTCACGTTCGAACAGAGATTTCTCGGGATGAAACACCGGTTCACCTCACGCAAACACCCCGGGCTTGCGTGAACTTCGAAAATCGCCTGGGTCGTCGACGCGCGATACCACCACGCCATGAAGGCGATCCCCGCGCTCGGCTGAGCATGCCCCGAGCGCGCGAATCTGCCGCTGCTCCGACCCTGCAGCTCGCCGAATCCTGTCTCCAGGTCGGCTATTGGCAGGTGTAGAGCGAATCCGCGGTGCCGCCGACTTGGCTCGTGCAAATGATCGGCGCCGTCACGATCGTCGCGCAATCGCTCTGACGAAGCGAGATCAGCCAAGGAATCACGCGATGCACGCCCGTCTCGGTGACGATCTCCGCCATCCCGGCGAGATCCCCGCCTGGGGTTGCGGTGCCGGTGAGGGTCATCGCCGCCGTGCAACCGACCTGTTGAAAGCCCGACAGCTCGACTGTCAGCGACCCGAGGATGGCACTCGAATCAAACGACGGCGGTGCGTCCATCGTGCCCAGTTGCAGCGACTTGCACGAGCTCGTCGGGGAATCGAGCACGGTCATGCTCGCGTCGACGGGACCCATGCCATTGCCGCAGGGCTTGTTGGTCAACGCGTCGAGCTGAAGGATGCACTCGAGCCTCGGCACCGTCGGGCCCGCATTAAAGAACTTCCCCCTCAGGCACGCGGGATCCCAGGTCTGGCACGGCGCCGACGTGTTGCAGATGACATGAGGCAAGCAGTACCCCGGTGCCACTAGCGGCACGCAGCTCGGAAGCGGTGGCACCGCAAGACTCTCGACGCAAGGAGCGCCCCCGATCTTGCAGCTTCCACCAAATGCCAGCGCGGTGCAGTTACCATCCGACAGCTTTCTCGGGGGCGTGTCGACGAGATATCCGAATGCATCACACTCGGACGCCAGGCTGTCGCAATCGTGATCGGCGGTTGGCACGAAGAACTCGGACTTACCGCCGCCGTGCTGCACGACGACGCAGTCATCGCTGTTCGGAGCGGGAGGAGATCGGCGTTCCCATCGCAACAAATGCTCGTTGCCGGTCGCCGCTCCGAATGCATCGGCCGGTGACAACACGATCTCGACCGCGCTGGGCTGCGACCCCGGAACCCTGATCGGACCGAACGACGACGCCCCAAGGGGCTGACCTGCAGCATCGACGTCGACGGCGAGGACGCGAGCGATCATCGCGTCGCCGGTGGCGTCGGGTTCGACGAGGAACTTCGCGAGGCCCGCGCCGTCGAGATCGACCGTGAACTTTTGGTCGTCCTCGACGAGCCAACCGGTGCCGGATACCGGGCTCCGAGTGGCCGACCCCGTTGCAGGCGGAATGATCGAGGGGCAATCGCTGCCACACCCCAGCTTGCTGACGTAGAGCTGCACGTGGTGCGGGCCAGCCTCCGTCGTGGTCTTCACTTCGACCAGCAAGCCGGGTCGATCGTGACATCCGGCCCACAGCAAGACGAACCAGCCCCAACGCATGATCCGATGATAGCGCGGCGCGTGCTCGCGAATCGCGTATTCGGTGTGTCGGGTTGCACATTCGCACCTGTCGTCCGCACCGTGATGCGCAAGACAACAGTTGCCCAGAGCCACGCGAGGATCTGTTTGGCGCCAACGCGTCATACACGTATTGCGCCGACGTACATGAAGACGCTCGTCGCGAGCGCGCTCTCGATGTCGTGGAGCGTGGCGGCGAACTGACTAATCGACGCCGGCGTCGCTGAAGTTGTGCGGACGGTTGTGCTCGCACGCGAGCCACATCGCGAGATTCCTGCGTTCCTCGTCGGTGGGTTGATCGCAATTCTTGTCGAGTGGGCCACCTGCAACGCTCGGGCACTGCGAGCCCGGCATGAAGAAGTTTTCAGCCTTGGGCCCGATGCCTGCCTGTTCATCGATGTGCTGCCAGGTGCGGAGCGTCAGCTCGAGCGTATCCACGTCGTGATAGATCGTCGCGCCGTTGCGCTGCGAGTGCACGAGATGGGAGTCGTGACACCACGTGCAGTAGCGGGTCATGAACGGTTTGCCGAAGTTCTCGTACGTCAGCGTGTTCGGATCGGGATCCGGGCACACCGTGCCTGTCGCGGTTGGTTTCGTCGCACAACCCACGAGCAAGCCGAGCGCGATGACCGTGCTAGGGCGCATCGACGCCACCATCGCTGAAGTTGTGCGGACGTTTGCGCTCGCATGCAATCCACAACGCGAGGTCTCTCCGTTCCTGATCGGTGGGCTGATTACAGTCCTTGTCGAGCGGGCCGCCAGCGACGCTCGGGCACCGTGATCCCGGCATGAAGTAGTTGCTCGCCTTGGGTCCGATTCCAGTCTCCTGATCGATGTGGTCGGGCACCTCGAGCACCCCGAGCAGCGTATCGAAGTCGTGGTAGATCGGCGCGCCATTGCGTTGCGAGTGCAAGAGGTGACTGTCGTGGCACCACGTGCAGTACCGAGTCATGAAGCTCTTGCCAAAATTGTCGTAGGTCAGCGTGTTGGGATCGGGGTCCGGACAAACCGTGCCGGTCGGCGTAGGGCTCGCAGGGCAGCCGGCGAGCAGAACGATGCAAAGAATCCAGCGCATGGTTACTCCTAGAAGTGCACGGACGTGTCGACGACGCCACGGAAGGTGAACGGATCGCCGGCGAGGCCGGCTTGAAGCTCTGCGGCCGTATCGACACGGCCCGAGACCCACGCGACTCGCAACGCTGCCACGATCCGGTTGATGCCAGGATCGATCACCGGAGCTCCGCCGCCGACACGCAGACCCGCGTGAAGGTCGCGCGTGACCGTGATCTCGCCGCTCGCACTCCACGTTACCTCCGAGATGTTCATCGGCTCGACAAGAGGCCACATCCCATGAACGTGACCTATGCTCGCGAGTGCACGACCGACGCCGCCGGAGACCGCGAGCGTCAACCGATCGTGATTCCACGTTCCCCACAGCGCGGGCATCGCCATCACATGGCCCATGCCGAGCCCGATCTGAGAATCGCCCGTCGGCGCGGACACCGCGAGCATGACGCCACCTTGCACGGACTCGCGTATGACGAGGGTCGCTTGTCCATGCACCACCGCGTCGCCCAGCCCGTAGAACTTGCGGCCATTTTCATCCAGCCGATACAGGCCGATGCTCGCACCCGCCGAGAACCGGCCCATCGCCCAGCCGAGCGACGGAACCAGCGCCTCGTAATCGCCGATGTAGTCGGTCGAGAACGACGCAGCAACGAGTGACAGCCCCACACCGAACGTCGATTCGGGGCTGGCACTCGATTGCATCGCCATTCCGTGATGATCGGCGTGCGCTATCGCGGGGATGACTCCCAGCGACAACACGAGCCCGATCCGAACACACATGTTCATCGTACGAGCCAGGACCTCCTTCGGGTCACTGGCCCTTCTTCGTGACGTAGTCCTGGCAAGCCGCCATGATCACGGCGGTCGTGACGTCCGCAGTCTGCGTGAGCATGCCGACGGGATCGGTGCCTTCGAGACGCGCCGTGCATTCGGCGACGGTGTTACCGCACGAGGGATGAACGCCGTTGATTGGATGGTCGAGGCAGCAGATCACGATCGCATCGTTTACCGGCAGCGACTCGGTCGTGTGGTGCTCGTCGAAGCACAGCTGCATCGTCGCGAACGGGTCGGCGTCGGGGGGCGCATTGTTGCCGCATGCAAATGCGGAAACGGTGACGGCTGCAGCGAGGATGGCAGTACGAATGAAACGCATGATGAATCCCTCAAAAGAAATGAAGTGAACAGCTGCGCGCGCACGAGATGTGCGAACGCCGAAACGGATCAACTCTACTCAGCGCTCGCGAGCGCTAAGAAGGACCGTCGGGCTGCGCGGGGGGAGGCGATGCGTGTGGCGAGCGAAGGGGAAGCGCCGGAGCGATCGCGATCCGCACGGGTGCAGACGCGATCGCGATCACCGGCGAGGAGAAGCTCGGCATTTCGGGGGCGACCAGGATCTGCTGCGTGCTGTGACACGCGCGCATCGATGGCTGCGTCCCTTTCTCTGCCTTGTGATCGGGGCAATGACACGACGACGGATCGGGACAGCAGCACGACTTGACGATCGCGACCGTGCGCAGCTGCGAGACCGGCACCACGAGCGCCAAGACGATCGCGACCACGATCGTGGTTGCAGCGCTCGCGACGCGACGGAGGGTCACCAGCCTATTTGGTCAGACCCGGCGCACTCTGTCAAAGGGGCACGATCACAGCCGATGACGGAGTGCGCGCTCAACCTCGCGGGCCTTCGAGAACCAAGCCTTTACGCATGATCGCGCGGCGAAGCGACCTCAGCTTCACGTGATCGATCGTGACAATCGCCGCAGTGCCGATGCCCCCGATCACGAGGAGCACGAACGCCAGGTGGGTCAGGCGCGCGATCGCAAACACCAACGTACCCCACGAGATGAAGTCGCGACGGACGATATAAGGCGCGTAGGTCGCGAGCCACTCGAGCACCGGTGGGAGCTCGCGCGGCGTCGAGATCGCCTTGGCTTCCGCGGGGCGTAGCCGCACCGAGTTGGGCCCTTCGCCCGGGGCGACCTCGAACCGACCGACGTAGTCCTGGCTGTTCGCCGAACCGACCGCGACGATGATGTTGTAGTAGATGCAGTAGATCGTCCACAGGTACGTGACGACGCTGAACACGATGCCCGCGATCCACGGATCGAACGGCAGATCGCCGAAATACTGTGGACCGAACGCGACGCGACAATGCCAGCCGAGCGCCACCATGTAGCCGACCGACGACAGCTCGTCGACGATCGTATCGATCCACGCGCCGAACCGTGACGACGTCAGCTTGACGCGCGCGACCTCGCCGTCACAGCAATCAAGATACGAGGCGCCGAGCACGATCGCCGTGCCCGCGATCGCCGAGGTCGCGCTCGCGTGCGCGGTGATCCAGCAGCCGAACGCGACGAGCACCGCGACCAGATACGAGATCTGATTCGGTGTGATCGCCGTCCAGACCAGCATGCGCGTCAGCGGAAACGAGACCGGCCGATACAGGTATCGCGTGATCGCGTTGTCCTGCGGCTTGATCAGGATCCGGTACAGCAGGCGATGTGCGGCGGCGCGTTGGGCGGTGGTCGCGACGGGGGCGCGTGCGATCGCGCCGTGCGGGACGCGTGTTGGATTCGCAAAGCTCGTTACAAATGTTTCTGAGTCGCCATCGGCGATCGCCAGTGCCGCGGCATCGGCCGCGGTTCCGGACGCGATGAACGCACCGGCGTAGGCGCCGACCGTCAGATCCTCGACGGGCGGTTTCTCGCAGACCACGGCGATGGCCAGACCGTTGTCGCGAGGTGTCGCTTCGATAAGTGGCTGAACCAGCGGCGTGTGGACGAGCTGGTCGGCGCGGATCACCAACAAAGGACAGGTTCGTGCCGCCCGGAAGTCCCGGATCCGCTCGCGCGCGGCCCGACCATCGATCACCAGCACGCGCGTTGCACCCACCCGCACCGCGATGCGCCTGGCTCGTTCGCATACGGTCAGTCCGGCGATGCGGACCTGCGCGAGTGGATCCTCGGCGAGCACGACCGCATCGAGGTCGGTGTGGGGAGCGGACGTAATTTGTAGATACGTCTACATGCAGCGGCGGGCGTTCGCCAGTGCAGTCGGCGACGTAGCCGTCAAATGGCAACGAGGTGACAGGAATTCGCCGGATCGAAGGCGCTCCCGGGTCGGGGTGTCGAAAGTTGAACAGATCTTGGAGCCAAGTCCGCGAAACGCGGCGCTGCACACGGATTGCATGACAGGACCTTTCTAATGAAGGCTGTCATCCTTGCCGCCGGCTGTGCGACGCGACTGCGCCCGCACTCCGACGATACGCCGAAGACGCTCCTGCCCGTGGGTGGCGTGCCGATCCTGCGGCGGACGATCACGAGTCTTCTGCGCTGTGGGTTCGACCAGTTCGTGATCGGGACCGGCTACCTCGAGCACATGGTCCGCGACGCGGTCGGCTCGTGGTTCCCGGGGCTCGACGTCACGTTCGTGACGAACAAAGACTTCCGCAGCACGAACAACGGTTACTCGCTGCTGCTCTGCAAGCCTCACGTCGAGCACGACAGCTTCATCCTGCTCGACGGCGACGTCGTGTTCGATCTCGAAGTGATCGAAGACCTCGTCGACCGCGGCCCGGATTGTCTCGCGGTTCGCTCGGTCGGCGAGATTGGCCTCGAAGAGGTCAAGGTCACGGCCGACAATCACGACCGCGTGCTCGCGATCGGCAAGCATGTCCCGGTGCGCTCGGCGATGGGCGAATCGGTCGGGATCGAGCTGTTCTCGGCCGCATCGTCCAAGCGGCTGTTCGCGGCGCTCCACAACCGTGTCCGCGAGCAGGGGCTGATCAACGAGTACTACGAGGCCGCGTTCCAGCAGATCATCGACGAAGGATCGACCCTGTACGGAGTCGACATCGGGTCGATGTATGCGACTGAAATCGATACGATCGAAGACCTGATGGCGGCCAATGCCCGCCTCGCTCAGCGCCCCGCGTTCGACGTCCGCGTCGACGCAGTGCGGCTTGCGGTCTAGACCGTACCCGACGTCTCAGGTCTGGTCAGCAGCTGCAATCCCGATTGCAGTTGTGTTCTGGCCTCGAGCGCGTGCACGATTCGCGCATGTTGTACCGGTTCGCTGCGATCCTGCCGCTCGTGGTCGGCTGCGCATCGGCCGGCAAGGACACGGGACGTAACACCGGCACTGACAGCGGGATTCAGCTGCTCGATTCAGGCCCGGGCTACGACAGCGTCCCATTGCGCGATGCACCCCCGGGTTGCGTCATGCAGACCCAGGAGCTGCTCGTCAACGGCAACTTCGATAGCGCCCCGCTCGGGACCGGGTGGACGCAGTCAGATCCTTCGCTCGTCACCTCGGCCGATGGCGTGGCCGAACAGTCGGCGCCGAATAAGGGATGGCTCGGTGGCGTGACCAGCGGGACCGATCTCCTGTACCAGGATGTCGCGATTCCGGCTTCGACCACTGCACTCGCGATCTCCGGCTTCTTCGACGTGCGCAGCGCCGAGGATCCGAATGATCCGTTGGGTCCGTATGACTTCGGAAGGGCCGAGCTCGTCACGACCGGCGGCACGTTGATCGACACGATCGGGACGTATGACGATTCGAAACCGCAGGCTGCGTGGGTCGCGCTGAGTCACACGTTCACGGCGAACGTCGCGGGCCAGACCGTGCGGCTACGCTTCACGAGCACCAACGACGGCATCAATCCGACGTCGTTCTACTTCGACACGTTGTCGCTGAGGGCGACGATTTGCCCGTGATCATCCCCCTGCGGGGATCGCGCGGCATCACCGCGCCGTGATGCCGACCCGTTCGTAACTCGCTTTGCGATCCGCGGCGATGTCGGCGAACCGAGCTGCGATCGCGGCGGTGTTGACGGCAACGCGCGTGTGGTTGGCGGCGGCGATGTCATCTGCGATATCTCCGCGAGGAAGCGTCGCGCGACCACTCAAGATCTCCGCTTGTTCGAACACGTCGACGACAGCTCGGTCCGAGCCGCGCACGGAGTCGAGGATAGATAGCGGGACGAGCTGCAGCATCGGATCGGGAGAGCATCGCAAGTAGGGAACCAGGCGCGGGGGCGATGCGAGATCGATCGGTGAAGCGGGATGGAAATCGGCGATGCCTGCGCTCGGGATCAGCGGAATCACGACCTGTCGAATCTCGCGAAGCTCCGAGATCGTCGGCCCCAGCTCCGGCGCGATCACCATCGCAACGCGGGTTCTCGGCGCTTGCAAAAGGCGGGTGCCGGCTGCGGCGAAGGCCTCGGCGTTCGGCGTGCCCCACAGGATCTCGACCCCGACCTCCTGGCCGAGGCGGGCGCCGCGCGCCCACGGGCACAGGTTGTAGGCCTCCACGATCTCGACCAGATACCGCTCGAGGAGCCTGCGAACCTCTGCCGACCGAACATCCACGCAACGATCGTACGCGACGCGTGTCATCTTGAGGGAGTGAGGCGGTCGATCGTTTTCGCAATCGTGCTGAGCGGAGGGGCCGCGCACGCCAAGACGCGGCTCGACGATGCGGTCGCACAGCAGGATCTCGAACAATTGCGCTCGCAGCTGCCGAATCCTTCGGCGAGCTGCTGGCTCAGCCTCGTCTACGAGAAGCGCGGAGATCTGCCGCGCGCCGGCCTCCATCTCGAGAACTGCAACGAAGCGCAGGTCGCCGCGGACGTTCGGGACGAGCTCGCGCGCGCGGTTCGCGAGCTCCGCAAGACGCTTCGCGACAGCGAGCTCAGCGAGGTGTACGTCCAGACGCAACCCGCAGGGCTCGTCGCCGAGATCGACGCCCTACCGGGAGAGCATTTCACGACGCCCGCGACCGTGTGGGTGCCCGCGGGACATCACGAAGTGCATGCGATCTCGGAGGGCATCGCGTTTACCACTTCGATCACGACCAAGCCGCACTCGCGCGCGCTGATCTTGCTCGAGGCTGCGAAGCCGAAGACGGCGAGCACGAGGACCGGCGTCGTCGAATTTGGAGAAGAAGGTGACGTCGGAGACAAGCAGGACGGCCCGCCGCCCGACGTCAAGCACGGCACGATGCTGCCGAAGAAGTACATCGACGGCGGTACGACGGCGGGTGCCGAAGAGATCGCGGATCCGCTGGCAGTGCACGAACGACGATCTGTGCCGCTGCATCCACCGGCGCTACGGACGGGCTTGCGGGTCGGCGGCGGTACGTTCGGGCATGCAGGCGGCAGCCGGATCGCGCCCTCGGTCGCGATGATCTTGAAGATCGCTGCGCCGTGGGAGCCGATCGGAGCAAGGCGCCCGATCGAGCTTGGCGTGCGCCTCGATTGGAGCCGGCGCGGTGGCGACGACGCGAAGTTCGAAGCGATCGGATTTCAGGCCGAGGTCGACAGGATCGTCGCGGCAACGGATAGCGCCTGGATCGCAGCGGGACTCGCATTACGTGGTGACGCGCGCACCGCGGCGATGATCGGAACGATGCCTGTGCGCAGTTTCGGGCTCGGCGGTTGCGCCTCGATCGAGCTCGTGGTGCGCGACCTGCCGATCGTGTTCGGTGTGCGCTACGAGCAAGGCATCACCGAGCTCGCCGACGGACTCCGGGAGCACGCCGTGCTCCTCGAAGCGGGCGTCGATCTGCGGCAGTTCCACGATCGCCGCTGACGGATCAGCCGATCGCGAGATCGCCGGTCCACCGTGCAACACGATCAACCTTGGGCACGCGCGACCAATCGAACCGTGCGATCAGCGAATCCGGTGTACACGGGCCAGCGCTGTCGATGATCCCGGCCGCCTGCGCGAGCACGCCGCACAGCTCGTCGCCGCGATATCGCGCGCGCACCAGCGAGAACGGAATCGAGCCGTGCAGCTTCGCGAGCTTGCCCTGCCCGCTCGCCTCGAGCAGCAAGAAGTGATGGCGGTAGCGCGGCACGGGCAGTCCGAGCAACCGCTGCAAGATCACTTGCGTCGCGGTGCTCGGCGCGATGTCACGGCCGCGAACGACGTCCGTGATGGCCGCATCAGCGTCGTCGACGACGACCGCGAGCTGATACGCGATCACACCATCGCGCCGGCGAACGATCGGATCGCCCATCTCCCGCGCAGGCGTCTGCGAGAGATCGACGCCGTTCTCATCGACGAGCTCGATCCGATCATCGTCGAGCTGAACGCGCACCGCATCCGTCACCGCGCGCCAGCCACCCGGGGGCAGCGGCGTACCTCGGCACGTGTTCTCGTATGCCCACCCGCCATCGGGCGCGCGGCGACCGCCCGCGCGATCGGAGCGGCTGCACGAACATGGATAAAGCCTGCCCATGGTGGCGAGTCGATCGAGCGCCGCTTCGTGCGCCGTCGTGCGGCCGCTCTGCACGAGCGTCGCATCCCACGTCAGGCCAAGCCACGCGAGTGCGTTGACGATCTGATCCGCCCACGCCTCTTTGACCCGCGTGCGATCGAGATCTTCGAGCCGCAACACCGTGGTCCCGCCGCGTGCGCGCGCATCGAGCCATACGAGCAACGCAGACAGCAACGTGCCCGGATGTGCTTCGCCGGTCGTCGATGGCGCGAATCGCGAAATCACCTGAGTCACCGTACGCGAAATCGAACCATAGCTCGGCCTCGCGGCTAGCGGCCCGTCGGCGGAAATTGTTGGTGCCGATTACACGAGTGGCTTCGACGACTTACTCCGCCCCTCCGTCGTTGCGGGTCGGGTCACGAGTCTCGGCGACCATGGGGGTGCGACGGATCGCTCGATCGGTCAGCGCCCGGCGACCTCGAGCACGATCTTCCCGCGCACCTTGCCGGATTCGCCGAGCTCGTGCGCCTTGCGCGCCTCGGAGAGCGGTAGCACCTGGCCGATCCGCACCTTGATGACGCGTTCGGCGACCAGGTTCGCGAGCTGCGCGAGCTGCGTGCGATCGCTCTTTGACACGATCGCAACGGCACGGCCTTTTGCGCCCGGTGGAACTTCGCGGGACCCCACGGTGGACACGATCACGCCGTTCGGCTTCAGCACCCGCCACGAGCGCAGGTACGTGTCGCCACCGACCACATCGAGCACGGCATCTACATCGTGGACCACGTCCTCGAACCGCTGGCTCTTGTAATCGATCACCAGAGCAGCCCCGAGCTCTCGCACGAAGGCTGCGTCTTCGCCCGGCGCCGTCGCGATGACGTTCAGACCCCGAAACCTCGCGAGTTGGGTCGCAAAGGATCCGACCGCGCCCGCCGCTCCGTGAACGAGCACCGTCTGTCCCGATGACAGCTGCATCGCATCGAGCGCCTGCCATGCAGTGAGTCCGGCGACTGGAATTGCGGCTGCGTGAATGTGATCGATCGAGGATGGTTTCTTCACGAGCTCTGTCGCGGGAACCGCTACGAATTCGGCATAGGCGCCGTCGCGTCCGATCGGAACCCGCCCAAACAGCTCGTCGCCGAGGTTGAATTCCTTGGCGGCTGCGCCGGTGCGCTCGACGGTTCCGGATACATCGAATCCGAGGATCAGCGGCAGCTTGGCTTGACCGAGAGTTCCTGATCGAACCTTCCAGTCGGCTGGATTGACGCCTGCTGCGCGGACTCGCAAGAGGACTTCGTTCGGACCGGGGTCGGGAGGTTCGACGTCTTCGTACGTCAGCACCTCGGGACCACCGAACTTGTGAATTCTGACTGCCTTCATGGAGGCAAACGTAACCATCGCTCTGCGCCGCGCATCCGCTGGTGATCCTTCTCCGACGATGACCGAGCGCTCGGGTCTCCGCACACGGATCACGCATCTGAGCTGTGGCCTGCCGTTCACGATCGCCGCGGATCGTAGGCGTGCGATATCTGCCCACGATCTCAAACCGGGCACGCTTCGGCATCCAGCGGCAGCCATGCATCGCGCGGCGAGCGCGAGGAGTCACAGCTTCTATGCGCATCGAGCTCGCGATTGTTTGCATCCTGATGTCAAGTGCCGCGCGTGCCGGCGATCGCGAGTCGCCCGCAAGCCGCCACCTCGTGTACTTCGAGCTCCTCGGCAAAGCCGGAGAGTACGGCGTTGGCTACGAGTACACGCTCATGCCGTGGCTCGCGGTGGGAGGCGCGGCTTCGTTCGCAGTCGTCGGCGACCAGCAGATCGCGACCGGCGCTCCGTACATCCACCTGACCCCGCTTCGCCACCATGATCACGCGATGTACTTCGAGCTCGGCGCGATCCTCGCGCACAGCCGAATTCCGTCGCCGGTCTCCGACTGGAAAGGCATGAGCAACACGGGAAGCGGCGGGTTCCTGTCGCTCGGTTACGAGCACACGTCGAGACATCTCGTATTCCGTGCGAGCGGCTCGGCGGTCGCCGGTGCAGGCGGGCTCGGTCCGATGGTCGGCATCTCGATCGGAGCTCGCCCATGAAAGCGATCGTGCTCGCATGGCTCGTTGCCGGATGTGTCGACAGCACGGATCAAGGTGGCCCGTGGCAGGACATCTCGGGCATCACCGGCGTGTTCGCGCCGGAGACGGGCCCCGCGCCCGCGCCGCGTGATCCACCCGCGTGCGCGCTACGCGTCGCGACCTGGAACCTCCACACGGGCCCAGACCCGGCGGATCTCGCCGCGCAGATCCTCGCGTCGCGCGAGCTCGTCTCCGCCGACGTGCTGCTCACGCAAGAGATCGAAGCCCACCCGACGGAGACAGGTTCACGCTCGCAGCGGCTCGCCGGCGCGCTCGGCATGACCTGGATCTACGCGCCGGCGCGGATCGAGGGAGATGGCACGCACGGGATCGCGATCTTCAGCCGGTTTCCACTCGAAGCGGCGGCCGTTCGGCAGCTCCCGTTCGTCGATCGTCCGATCCATCCCTCACACCGGATCGCGCTCGCCGCCGATGTCGTGATCGGTACCGAACGGATTCGCGTCGTCGATGTCCACCTCGAGACCCGATTGTCCGCGGGTGATCGGATTCGCCAGCTGCATCCCGCGATCAACGACGCGGGCGAGCAACTGATCCTCGGAGGGAACTTCAATTCTCAACCTTGGGCGTGGGTCGACGGGGTCGTACCCGTGACGAGCACCGAGGCGGTGGTCGGTCAGGACCACGCGCAGATCATCGATGACTATCTCGGCCAGAATGCGTTTGCCGGCGCGGTCTCCCCAGATGCGACGACGATGCGGATACCGCTGTTCTCGATGCGTCTCGATAATCTCTACGCGCGCGGCAATCCGATCCTCGCCGCGGGTGTCGAGCACGTCGACGGTTCCGACCACTGGCCCGTGTGGTTCGATGTCGCGACGGGTCGCTGCCCAACGCGAACGCGCTAACGCGTTCCGGTGCTGGTATTGGCCTCGCAGGTGAGCCGTAACGAACACCGCGGCTCGAACGATCGGGCGCTTTCGGGAAACACTAAGGGCCGGCTCGTCCCGACGCGAGTACGCGAGGTCGGCCCTCCTCATACCCGAGCACGATCCAGCTCGCCCTGCCCTGCGCGAGCGCGACTGCCGCACGTCTGTCGGGTCCTGGATCGACGAGGAACATGTGCGGCGCGCTCTGCCAATCGTTCGTGTTCAGATCGAAGCGATCCCCGGTAAACGCTTCGGTGATCGGGAAGAACACGAGCGAGCCGTCGTTCGGCAACGCGGCGACCGCGTCGTGAACTGCTACCGACGGCGCGATCTCGCGAAGCGTCGGACGGATCATCAACGCGCCCTGGATCGCGCAGACCACCGTCAGGGTGAAGGCGACAAAGTTTGCCGATCGTGCAGAGGTCCGCCAGCGGTCGAACAGGAGCGCCGCGCCGCTTGCCGCCAACAGCGCGAACGCGAACAGCGCCTCGAACAAATAGCGGTCTCCGAACCGCGACGACGATCCTTCCGTCTGGAACAGGTTCGCAAACACGAACACGCCGCAGAAGCTCGCGAGCAAGCGCGTGTACAGATCGCGGCGCTTCCACAGTGCGTAGCCCGCGAGCAGCGCGAACCCAGGCCACATGAAGATCAGCGTGTCTTCGATCGCCCACCTTGCACCTCGCTCGAGGTTCGCGAGGATGGCGTGCGGTGACAGCGTGAGCTCGACGGGCAGTTGCGTCCCGCGATACAGCGCGTACGGTGAGCGCGTGAAGGCTCCCGTGTACGCGTAGTTGTACAGAGCGATTCCACCCACCGTCGCCGCGCCGATCACGAGCGCGTATGGCACGAGCCTCGGCAGCATCCGTCGAACGTTCGCGGTGAAGTAGAACGGTGCAAGCGCGACCGCCGCACAGCACGCCGTGAACGGGCGCACGAATGCGCAGAGACCGACGAGCGCGATCGCGCCCGCGAGGCCTGCGACTCGTTGCGTGCGAACGCCTTGCAAGAACGCCAACACCGCGCCGGCGCAGCACACGAGCCCGAGCATGTGCGACATCTCGCTCGCCGCCATCATGTAGAAGAACGGCGACGCGATCACGATCAACACCGCGAACCGTGACGTCGGCAACGCGAGCTCTCGCGACGCGATGCGATGAATGATCCACACAGCGATGATCGCCAGCACTGGGTTGACGAGCCACCGCACATGACCGAGCTCGCCGAGCGCGAGCACGATCGGCCACCCGGGCGGGTACTTCGTGAACCAGTGCCCGTGATCGATGATCAGGTGGGTGAAGCGGAGCTCGTGCGCTGAGATCACGGGATCGAACGAGGTCGGAGCGGGCGCGGTAATCCAGAGCCGTCCTGATTCGAAGATCTGAGCTTGGACGCGATACGCCGTCTCGTCGCCCCACAGCATGCCGCGATCCCAGAACCGGGCGATCACGATCACGGCTGCCGCGGTCGCGACACCCACGACGATCACGATCCTGCGATCGACATCGCGGGCAACACCACCTCCGCCCCGCAGCATCGCTGCCGCAAACGGCGCAACGATGCCGTACTGCGCGACGAGCAAGACCAGCCGTCCGTGTGCAATGTCCGCGAGCTCCAACGCGACTGCGAGAAGCGCGTACAGAAAGGCGACGACAAGGAGCTTCCGTTTCGGATCCGAGCTGTTCACATTCCGGCATGCGAGCAAGAATGGGTTCAGGTCCGGGAGCCGCCCGATAGGTTCGTTGACTGACCCGGTGGAGGCGCATTACGCGCTGCAAACGACCACCTATGCCAGAACCGCTCGCACGGCTGCGCTTGGCAAGCCCGTACAGTTAGCGTCAGCGCGTCGACGACAGGGTTTCTCGCTATCGTCCGCTGGGCCGAAACGACGAAGGCGGCAGCTCTTGCGAAGCTGCCGCCCTTGTTACGACTCGAACGCCGCGACTAGGTGCCGGGACGACGCTCGTGCGTGACCTGAGCAACCGTCTGCGGCTGCTGGCGCGCGAGCTCGGCCCAGTACGGATGGTAGTGATTCACGCCGTGGAGGAACGTCCACGTCATGTCCGCGGGGCGCGTATCGATATGGATGAACTGCTCGCTGGGATACCAACCAACGCCGACGTTGGCGTAGGTCTTCCACACGTAGTCGCGAATCTCCTTGAGCGCGACGCCGCGGATCCGGAAGTCGATCGCGCGACCATCGCGGTGCGGCGAAGTCGCCGACTCGTTGCCGCCAACGCGATAGACAGACACGTATTCGATCGTCTTGCCGGGATAGTGATCCGCGACATCCGCGAGCATCGCGAGCGTCTTCTTCGCGATCAGCTTCTGCCGGTGCGTCGTGCGGCACCGGAACATGCGCTTGACCTCGGCGGTCGTTGGCTCGTCCGTGGAGCCATCGCGCCAGACCGCCATCGTTCCTACTTGGTACTCGTTCTCGTCGTACAGGCTGACCTCGACCGGTGTGGCCGTATGCCCTGCCACCATCATTGCAACCGCTTCGGTCGGCAGTGGCATCGGTGCCACCGCGGATGCAAAACCCGCCATCGCCATCGTCGTCAGCCGAACCTTGAGGATGATCGGAAGCAATCGAACCTCTC
Organism: Myxococcales bacterium; assembly: GCA_028287115.1. Classification (GTDB taxonomy): domain Bacteria; phylum Myxococcota_A; class Polyangia; order Haliangiales; family Haliangiaceae; genus JABFXX01. The sequence continues at coordinate 33,969 of JAQBQF010000214.1, read as the reverse complement.
GTGCGACAGTCCTCGTCGCGCTGATCAAGGTCGCACGAGAACCTGGGAGATCAAACCAAAAACAGGCCTGCGTTATGAGCGAGATTCGAAGCAATCACACAGACTTCGAGCGATGCGCAACGTTTGTTCATGTAGCTCCTGCAGCCGTTTCTGCAAGCGCGCCTACGATGACAGATCCCTACACCTACGGTACCGTCGCTTACGATGCGCTTCACGGAAGAACACCAGCAGCTGCGCCGGACGGTGCGGGATTTTGTCGAGAAGGAGATCAACCCGCACGTCGACAAGTGGGAAGCGGCTGGCGAGTTCCCCGCGCACGAGGTGTTCAAGAAAGCCGGTCGCCTCGGCCTGCTCGGCGTCAACAAGCCCGAAGCCTACGGTGGCATGGGCCTCGACTACTCGTATCAGATGGTCGTCAGCGAAGAGCTCGGCACCTGTGCGTGCGGCGCGATCCCGATGGCGCTTGGCGTTCAGACGGACATGGCGACACCTGCGCTCGCACGATGGGGCAGTCACGAGCTGAAGCAGGAATTCCTCGCGCCCGCGATCGCCGGTGAAGCGGTCGCAGCGATCGCCGTCAGCGAAGCGTCCGGTGGCTCGGACGTCGCCGCGATCAAGACGATCGCGAAGAAAGACGGCAGCGACTACCTCATCAACGGCTCGAAGATGTGGATCACGAACGCGGCGCAAGCGGACTGGCTGTGCCTGCTCGTCAATACCGGCGAAGGCCCGGTGCACGCGAACAAGACGCTCGTGATCGTCCCGACCAAGACCAAGGGCGTGACGGTCGGCGCGAAGATCGACAAGCTCGGCATGCGCGCGAGCGACACGTGCCCGATCTTCTTCGAAGACGTCCGCGTTCCGCAGAGGAATCGGATCGGTGAAGAAGGTATGGGCTTCATGATGCAGATGGTCCAGTTCCAGGAGGAACGGCTCTGCGGCGCGATCGGTACGCTGCGCGGGATGGAGGGCCTGATCGACGCCACCATCGCGTACTGCAAAGAGCGCACGACCTTCGGGCAGCCGCTGATCGACAACCAGGTGATCCACTTCCGCATGGCGGAGATGCGCACCGAAGTCGAGCTCTTGCGATCGCTGATCTATCGCGCTGTCGAGGATTACATCGCCGGCACGGACGTGACGCTGATGGCCTCGATGGCGAAGCTCAAAGGCGGGCGGCTGGCGCGTGAAGTTGCCGATAGCTGTCTTCAGTATTGGGGCGGAATGGGCTTTACCTGGGAGAACGTCGCCGCCCGCGCCTACCGCGATACCCGTTTGCTCTCGATTGGTGGCGGCGCTGATGAGATCATGCTCGGCATCATCTGTAAGCTGATGGGCATCTTGCCCGGCAAGAAGAAGAAGTCGTAGTCCGCTTGTCATCCTTACGATCAGGCCGCGTCGTCATCGTCGCATTCGTCGCGATCATCGCGAGCACCGCGCATGCAGACGAGCCGCCCGCACCGGGCCAGAAGTCTCCCGAGACGAGCAGCGAGCCCGCCGTCGCCGCACCCGCACCGACGAAGCCCGAGCCGCCGAAGCTACCGGCGCCGGCGCTGCCCGCGCCGGCGGTCACGCCGATTCCGATCGCGGGGTTTCGCGCGCGTGGCGACACCAAGGTCCACGACCGGATGGTCGGCCGCCTGACGCATCTCGAGATCGGCGACCTGATCACGCCCGACAAGATTCCAGAGCTCGAGGCGGCCCTGCTCTCGAGCGAGCTCTTCAGGACGGCGAGCGTGACGTTCGAGGACGCGCCCGACGGCGTGCTCGTGGTCGCGATGCTGAAAGACAAGATGTCGTGGATCGCAGCGCCGACCGTGTACGTGCTGCCTTCGTCGTGGTCAGTCGGCGTCGGCTATGCCGAGAACAACCTGCTCGGTGAAGAGAAGAAGCTGCTGCTCTACGGGCAGATCGGCAATCGCACCAACCTGTTTTTCGGCACGTATCTCGATCCCGCGGTCAACGGCACCAAGCTGCAGCTCCGGTTCGATATCTACGCGTATCGCAGATACGTCCAGGAGTATCTCAACCCGCCGAGCGATCCGCGGTCGTTCGAAGTCGGCCGCGAAACGCAGCAGACGTTCCTCGACGGCGGCGTCCTCGTCGGATGGAGGTTCTACTGGTGGCTCGTCGCTGACTTCCGGCTGCGTGGCGCGTACGTGTTCTTCCGCGATGCCAAGGCAGCCGACGGCAGCCCGCTGCCCGTGCCTCAAACCGATGGCTGGGACATCACGACGCAGGAGCGCATCACGCTCGATGCGCGCAAGCACCTCTACGGCGTGACGTGGGGCCCGTACGTGCAGGCGCTCGTCGAGCCGAGCGTCCCCGGCCTCGATAGCTACGGCTACGTCGTCGCGGCGGCTCGCGCGTATTACAGCTGGCGCTTGTTCGGCGAGCACGAGCTCGAGCTCCGCACCGGTCTCGGTATCGGGCGTCACCTGCCGTTTCACGAGGAGCTCGCGATCGGAGGCGTCTCCGATCTGCGCGGCTACGATGTCGATCAGTTTCGCGGCGATACGCGCGCCTCGTTTCGCGTCGAGTACTCGGTGCCGATCGTGAAATGGAAGATCTTCGCGTTCCGCGCGCTCGGCTTCTTCGATAGTGGCTACGTCGCGTATCACTTTCAAGATCCGAGCGGCGCGCGCAACTACCTGCCGACCGAGGTCAACGGCGCGCATTGGTTTCGCAACGACTTCGGCGGCGGCCTGCGGATCTACGTCAACAACGTCGTGTTGCCGCTGCTCGGCCTCGACTACGGCTACGGGCTCGAAGGCCACAGCCGCGAGCTGTACTTCGAGATCGGACTCACCGACTTCTGATGATTTCGAGATCTCGAACAGTGCAAGCTCATTCAGGAACGACGCCGTTCATCGGCACCCAGATCGTCTCCCCCGAGCCGCCGATCTCTAGCTCGTAGTAGCCCTGCACGAGCTGCCGCACCGTCGCGGACTGCAGAAGGCCGTCGGCGCCGGGCACGAGCACGCGCGCACCGGGTGGGATCTTGTTGCGAATCTCGCCCGACGCGACGTTCGAGGAGGCAGCGCTGACGTGACCGATCGGCGCCATCCCGATGCCCAAGATCGAGCTGGCTGCCTCCGATTCTTCGGTTTCGGCCGACGTTGTCGCGCGGATCGATCCGGGCGACGGCGTCTTCGTTGGTTGCACGCCCGGCTGGGTGATGTCGTCGGTCGATTGCGGCACTTCGATCGCGTGCGCCCGCTTGGGAGCGGGCACCGATCCCGGAACCGGCGTCGTGATGACACGATGCGGCGGCAACGGCGTTGGCTCCATCGACTTCAGGCTGATCTCGCCGGATGCCTGGGTTTGCGCCGGTCCCATCGAGCGCGGTACAGCCGGCGGCGCACTTTGAGGACGTGGCGCGCGCACGGTCTCCAGCAGCGGGACGTCGGGATGCGAGGGCGGGTTCGAGATCGGCCGCTGACCGCCGCCATTGGCCTGACGAGCTTGCAGCGCGTGCCACGGTTGGGAGCCGTCGTCGGCGACGATCGACAGGTGACCCATCCGCATGAGCTCGACACCGAACACCGCGCCGGCGGCCGGATTGTAGGCGACGAGCTCCTCGATGATGTGGCTCTGCATCGTCGGATCTGTGACCGCTTGAGGCGTGTTGCCCATCACGACGCGACGGGTGAGCAGACGCGACAACATCCGCTCCACGCTGCGAGTCACGCTCCGCAACACGCCCTCGTTGACGCTATCGAACGGTAGCCCGACGAACTGCGCCACCAGCAATCCGGGATCGGAGCACCGAACTTGCAGAGAGCCGGTCGCTCGCAGCCGCACGGGCTGACCGGTCGTGGGAATCACGAAGCTCGTCGTCGCATCGAACGAGACATCTACGGGCGCGACGAGCACGAAATATGCGGACACCGGCCGCGTCGGATCGGCCGTTCGCCAACGATGCCGGCCTGGGCCGAGGCGATCGCCGACCATCCACGCCGGACACATCACGACTTGCTCGTCATCCGCGCAGGACACCTCGTATTCTTCCGGGCCGATCGGAAACGGCCAGGCGTAGACAAGATGGTCCGACGCGACGGTGTCGCGCGCGATGACCGGCATCAACGGAATAGTACAGGATCAGGGTGCCGGAGAGGGAAGCCGGCGGCCGCGCGTTCCGTAAGAAAAATGCACATCAACTGCCGCCTTCGGGCGTTTCCTCGCCGGCCGCATCCGGGTGCGCGACGGGGTGGATTCGTACGCGCCGGACGCGCCGAGGTGACGCTTCGACGACTTCGATCACGGTTCCGTTGTCGGTCGTCAGCTTCTCGCCCGCTTGAGGAATTGCCTGAGCCAGCGACATGCACAGGCCGGCGATCGTCGTCCGATCTTTGCCCACCGGCAGGTCGAGGTGCAGATCGCGATTCGCTTTTCGCACGGCAGCCCAGCCCTGAACCAGAATCGTTCCCGCGGGCTCGCGAACGAAGTACTGCTCGGGAACGTCGTCCTCGCTCATGATGTCGCCGACCAGCTCTTCGATCAAATCCTCGGTCGTGACGAGCCCGGACAAGCCTCCGTTATCGTCCATCACCACGGCCATCTGCGTGCGGCGCCGTTGCATCTCGCGCAATAGATCGAGCGCGCGGGTCCCCTCGGGCACTTTGTGCGGATGGCGCAAGATGTCTTCGAGCACGACGAGACCTTGTTGCCACGCAAGGGCGAGCACGTCGCGCGCGACGACGTAGCCGACGATGTTGTCGATATTGCCGTCGTAGACCGGCATGCGGCTGTGGCCCTCTTCGAGGATCACGCGCTGAACTTCATCGGGCGGCGCGCCTCGCCGCAACGCGACGACGCGATTGCGCGGGACCATCACCTCGGCGACGGTGACCTCGCCAAACCCGAGCGCGCGCGAAGCGATCTCGCTGGCACGCGGATCAACAGAGCCCGTCTTGGCTGCTTCCTCGACGAGCTGCTGGAGCTCGTCGCGCGAAAGCCGTGATTCGGAGAACGTCGTGCGATCGCCGAAGAAGCGCAACACGAAGTTCGAAAGCGCCGTGAGCAGCCACACGAGAGGCCGCATCACCTTCGAGAGGATCAGCAGCGGCCGCGCGATAAAGAACGAATAGCGATCCGAGTAGCGCAGCGCGAGCGACTTCGGCACGAGCTCGCCGACGATCAGCTCGAGGAACGCGACCATCAGCACGACCGTCGCGAGCGACAGTGGGCCTGCCCAGCCACCGAATCCCCACGACTGATAGACCGGCTCGAGTCCCTGCTCCATCCGCGCTCCGCCGAACGCGGCCGCACTCGTGCCGGCGATCGTCATGCCGATCTGGACGGTCGCCAAGAACCGCTCGGGATGATCGCGCAGCGCCTTGACCGCGAGTGCGCGACGATCGCGACGCCGGATGAATTCTCGCAGGCGAGTGCTCCGCACGCTGAGCACGGCGATCTCGCCTCCCGAAAACAACCCGTGGGCGATCAGCAATCCCACCACGATCAGCAACTGCGAACCCATTCCTACCGGCGGGCAGCATACCGGACGCGCTATCACCTGAAAGCGGGGCTACAACGTTTCGGATATGCTGCGCCCGATGTCGCCGCGGACCCGAGGTGGAGTGCCTCCCGAGGACTCCGAGGAGTCCCCTGGCAAGCCGCACACAGGCCCGGCCCTCCCGCGCAAGCTCTACATCACACCCGAAGGCGCCAAGAAACTCCGCGACGAGCTCGATCAGCTGTGGAATGTGGAACGGCGGCGCGTCACCCAAGAAGTCGCCGATGCCGCGGCACAAGGCGATCGCTCGGAGAACGCCGAGTACATCTACGGCAAGCGCCGGCTGCGAGAGATCGATCGTCGCGTGCGGTTCCTGTCGAAGCGGCTCGACGGAATCATCGTCGTGAAGGAGCCGCCGACCGACCCGAGTCGCGTATTTTTCGGCGCGTGGGTGACGCTCGAAGATGAACAAGGCGACACCGTGACGTATCGGATCGTCGGTCCCGATGAATCCGACACGTCGAAGGGCTTCATCAGCATGGACGCGCCCGTCGCGAAGGCGCTCCTCGGCAAGCGCGACGGTGACGACGTCCTCGTGCGCCGGCCCAAAGGTGACATCACCTACACGATCGTCGGAGTTCGTTACGCATGACGGCTCCCGCGCGTGCTCCTGAATCCGTTCCGGAACCGATCGCCGACATGCCGTCGCACCCGGTCGCGGTGCAGTTGCCCGGCGAGCTGCAGCTCTACGCGCGAACCGCTGTGCGCTGGCGTGTCGGCTGCGACGTCACCGTGCTCCGCGACGGTGGCGAGACGTTCACGGCGATGCTCAGCGCGATCGCGGGCGCACAGTCGACGATCTGCCTCGAGACTTATATTCTCGCCGCGGATCATACCGGCGATCGGTTCAAGCTCGCGCTGATCGAGCGCGCGCGAGCGGGCGTCAAGGTTCGTCTGATGTACGACGCGGTCGGCTCGTTCGGGTTGCCCGATGCGTGGCTCGACGATCTGCGCGCAGTCGGTGTCGAGGTGATCGACTTCAATCCGATCTCGCCGTGGCGCGCGCGGTTCCGGTTATCGCATCGCGATCATCGCAAGGTGCTCGTGATCGACAACGAGGTCGCGTTCACCGGCGGGCTCAACATCGCGAACGACTACGCATCGGTCGCGGACGGCGGCAAGGGCTGGCACGACATGCACTGCCGCCTACAAGGCCCGATCGTCCTCGATTTCGCGCGGCTGTTTCGGCGCGGCTGGATTCGCGCCGGCGGTGCGAGCTATCCGCCGACGCCGCCGGCCGGTCTCGCGAAAGGGGTCGCGGGGTCGAGCTTCGTCCGGATGCTCGAGAATACGGCGCGGCGCCAGCGCACCTCGATTCGCCGCGCGTACGTTCACGTGATCCGCGCCGCGCGGCAGTCGGTGCTGATCCAGAATGCGTACTTCTTGCCCGATCGCGGCTTGCGGCGCGCGTTATCTCGCGCCGTCGCACGCGGTGTCGACGCCCGCGTGATCGTTCCAGGACACTCCGATGTCCGCCTGATCGAGTGGGCGAGCCTCTATGCGATGCGGCGTCTCGCGAAGCGCGGCGTGAAGATGCTGCGGTGGCGCGGCGTGATGATGCATGCGAAGACCGCGGTCGTCGACGGGCTGTGGGGAACGATCGGCAGCTACAACTTCGACGCCCAGAGTCGCTTCAACAACCTCGAGGTGACCGTCGAGATTCTCGATCCCGCCGTCGGCCAGGAGCTCGCCTCCGAGTTCCACGGCAACATCGCGAACTGCGAGCCGTTCGACGAGGCCGCGTGGCTGCGGATGCCGTGGTGGCGCAAAGCCTTTGCCTGGGTCGCGTTCCGGCTGCGTCGCTTTCTCTAAGGACACGTGCGTGTCATCACGCCGAGCCCGGTCTCCGTCGACACGACGAGACGCTGACCGGGGAGTCGAGGCCAGCAACCGCGGACGGTTTAGGGCGATGTCCCTGCTCGGACGCCTCAGCTCGTAGGGAGCTTGGGATCCCGCTGCACCTGGGTCAGAAGGAACGCCAACGCTGAGCGCACTCGTAGGCATCCTGAACCACCGCGAGATGTTTGTGAGTTTCGTTGCGCGGCATGCGAGGTGCACGTCACGATGCGTCGACGATGTCACTCGCACATAAAGCTGCACGCGGCGCGCTGTGGACCGTCGCGTCCAGCATCGGCGGCCGTGCGGTGGGCGTGCTCGGCACGCTGATCATGACGCGGTTTCTGCACCCCGACATCATCGGTGAGGTCTCGGACGCGGCGATCTTATGTTGGACGGCGAGCTGGCTGACGATCTGGGGATTTGGCCAGTACTCGGTCGTCAAAGGCCGCGGCGCAGATCGCCAAGAAGTCGTGTGGCACGCGACGGTGTTCTACTGGGTGCTCGGTGCGATCTCGCTCGGGCTCGTCGTGTTGTTCGGCGGGCGTCTGACGCCGCTGCTCAACGCGCCGCACGCGGCGGTCTACATCCCGGGCATGGCGATCTCGATCTTCATTCGCCGGATGGGCGCGATGCCCGAGCGCATCCTGACCCAGAAGATGAACTTTCGACCGTCGGGTGTCGCGCTCGCAGTGGGCGAGATGGTCTACACGGTCGTCGCGCTGTCGTTTGCCGCGATGGGGTACGGCGGGATGTCGATCGTGATCGCGAACATCGTGCAGTCGACGATCGTCGTGACGATCCTGATCAATGCCGCCGGCATTCGGAGCTGGGCGACCCCAACGCCACTTCGGCTCGCACGGATCAAAGACATGCTGCGTTACGGGATGCCGCTCGGGTTGCAAGGCATCGCGCACAACGCTTCACGCTACTGGGACAACCTCGCGGTCTCGCACTTCTTCGGCGCGGGCGCGACCGGCGCGTACAACATGGCCTACAACCTCGCCGATATTCCGGCGATCCAGGTCGGCGAGCAGATCGCTCTCGTGCTGTTGCCCTCGATGGCCGAGCTTCCGCCCGAGCGGCGCGCGAATGCGCTCGAACGATCGACAGCGCTGCTCTCGATCATCATCTTTCCGCTCGCGGTCGGACTTGGCCTCATCGCCTATCCGTTGATCGCGGCGATCCTGCCGGCGAACCAGTGGCAAGAAGTCGCGCCGCTGCTCACCGTGCTCGCGTGCCTCTCGGTGTTCCGGCCGATCACGTGGGTGCTGTCGGCGTACATGGAATCCGAGGGCAAGACGAATCGCTTGATGTTCCTCGAGGTCGCGAAGGTCGGCCTCCTGCTCGGCGGCATCGCACTCTTGTCGCCGTACGGCCTTCGTACGGCGGCGTTCGCGGTCGGTCTCGCGTTCGGTGCGACGGCGATCGCAGGTGTCGCGATGGTCGTCCGCGAGGGCCCGTCGCCCGGCAAGCTGTTCATCGGCTTCCTCCAGCCGCTCGTCGCATGCGCGGCGATGGGCGCGGCCGTGTTCGGCGTCTATCGGCTTCTCCTGTGGGGCGGCATCCGTCATCCACTCGTCTACTTGCTCGTCGAGATCGTCGTGGGCGCGATCGCCTACGTGATCGCAGCGCTGATCATCTGCCGCGACACCTCGAAAGATCTGATCGGCCTGCTCGGCAAAGCGCTGCGCAAGAGCCCGGCGTAACGCCAAGACGCCAACGCCTCCGGTCTTTCTCCGCGGCGTGGAGTGGAGCAGGGCTGCTCCGTTCTGAAGCAGGCACGCTTCAAGGCGGAGCGGTCTAGCTGCACACGCTCAGTGCCTGCGCGCACTTATCGGCTGGCACCGAAGCTGCTCGATCTCCCTCCGAGGAGACACGATATGACCCACGATCTCACCGTTCGATTTCTCGGCGTTCGCGGCTCGGTCGCGACGCCGGGCGCCGACATGGCCTCGGGTGGCAACACCTCGTGCGTCGAGGTTCGCGCCGGCGATACGCGGATCATCATCGATGCGGGCACCGGGCTCGTGACGCTCGGCAACGAGCGCATGGCCGAGAACCTTCGCCACTCCACGATCCTCCTCTCGCATCTGCACTGGGATCACATCGGAGGCTTGCCGTTCTTCACGCCGATCTATGTTCCCGGGCATCGCGTCGAGATCGCGAGTGGACCGAACGGCGTGATGTCGCTCGATCACGCGCTGCGCGACGTGTTTCGCGCGCCGTTCTTTCCGGTCGCGTTCGACGATCTCGGCGGCACGGTCACGACCCGCGAGCTCCGCGCGAACGACAAGCTCACGATCGGAGACATCACGGTCACGATGGCCAAGCTCAATCACCCGGATCCGGTCTACGGCTTCCGGCTCGAGCACGGCGGTCAGTCGATCGTGTTTGCGACCGACACCGAGCACTTCGCGTGCGTCGATCCGACGCTCAAGAAGCTCGCCGCCGGCGCGGACATCCTGATCTACGACGCGCAGTACACGCCCGAAGAATATCCGACGAAGGTCGGCTGGGGTCACTCGACGTGGCAGGCCGGCGCTGAGCTCGCACGTGCCGCGGGCGTGCCACAGCTCGTCCTGTTTCATCACGACCCGAGCCGCACCGATCAGCAGCTCGCCGCGATCGAAGCCGCAGCGCGCGCGGCGTTGCCCGGCACGATCGCCGCTCGCGAAGGCCTCGTGCTGTGCGCGCGTGACGCGGAGAGGGCGGCCGCCGCGGATCATGGAACGAGCCAGCGGAGGCTGGCGAGTGGGGCCTGACGGTGGTCCGTGCGATGATGGTCGGGAAGAGCATGGAGCTGCAGCAGAACGAGCAGCGGTTCGAGCTGCTGGCCGATCTCGGCGCGATGATCGCCGGCGAGGTCGAGCTCGATGATCTGCTGGCGACGTTCGCGGCTCGCGTCGCGCGCGCGCTGGGTGCCGATCGCGCGACGCTGTGGTTGATCGACGGTGCGAACGGCGAGATCCGTTCGCGCGTGGCGACGTTGCCCGAGCTCGCCGAGCTCCGGGTCCCGCAGGGAGTTGGCGTGGTGGGCCACGTCGCGGCGACGGGCGAGCTCGTCAATATTCGTGATGCGAGCGTCGACCCGCGCTGGGCGGAGAGCATCGCGAAGCAGATCGGCTATCGCGCGACCTCGATGCTGACCGCACCGATCATCCGCCGCGATCAGATCCGCGGCGTGCTGCAAGTCCTCAACAAGCGCGAAGGCACGTTCGATGAACGCGACGAGGACTTCGCGCGTCAGCTCGCCGAGCAGATCGGCCGCGCGCTCGATTACACGACGCTGCGCGGCGACGACGCCTCTCGCGGCCTCAGCGTCCGCGGCCGCTTCAATCACGTGATCGGCCGGTCGCCCGCGATGGCCGCGGTCTACGAGATGATCGTGCGGGCCGCCCAGACCGACGCGACCGTGCTCCTTCACGGCGAGACCGGCACAGGCAAGGGCTTGCTCGCGCGCGCGATCCACGTCAACAGCGACCGTCGCGCCGCACCGTACGTCCATGTCGATTGCACGACGCTCCCCGCCGGCCTCGTCGAGAGCGAGCTGTTCGGCCACGAGCGCGGCGCGTACACAGGCGCCGACTCGCGCGTGATCGGCAAGGTCGAAGCGGCGAACGGCGGCACGCTGTTCCTCGACGAGATCGGCGAGCTCCCGCTACCACTTCAGGGCAAGTTGCTGCGCTTCGTGCAGGAGCGCCAGTTCGAACGCGTCGGAGGCCGCGAGACGCTGACAGCCGATGTTCGGCTCGTCGCCGCGACCAACCGCGATCTCGCCGCGATGGCGACGTCGAATCAGTTTCGCAGCGATCTGTACTTCCGGTTGCGCGTCGTCGAGATCTTGATTCCGCCGCTGCGAGAGCGCGGCGGTGACGACATCTCCGATCTCGCGGATCACTTCGTCCAGCAGTTCGCGCGGCGCTATCGCAAGGGCAAGCTGCGGCTCGCCGAGTCGACAGGTCCGGCGCTGACTGCCTACGCGTGGCCCGGTAACGTCCGCGAGCTCGAGAACACGATCGAGCGGGCGGTCGTGTTGTCGCGAGGTGACACGATCGGCATCAAGGATCTCGGGTTGCGCTCCCTGGCGGGCGCGAGCGACTCGGTCGCTGGCATGCCGGCGATGTCGAGCGCGGCGATTCCGATCGATGCGATCGCGCTACCTCCGGGCTTGTCGCTCGAAGAAGCAGAACGCCGTTACGCGCGTGCGATCCTCGATCGCGAGGGCGGCAATCAGTCCGCCGCGGCGCGTGCGCTCGGGATCAGCCGCAACAAGCTCGCGCGGTTACTCCGCGGCTAAGCATCACCGTCGCTCATCGCAACCGATTTGCGTATCGCGTACGCGGCGAGTAGGTTCATCCGGATGCGTAGCCTCTTCGTCGCCGTGATCACTCTCGCAGTCGCCGCCACGCCTGCACGCGCGGAGGATGAGGCAATCGCCAAAGGTCGGCCCGTCGACAAAGGTCCGCTCGGCGTCGGAATCGTGCTCGGCGAGCCGACGGGCATCTGCGCACGGCTCTACCTCAAGGACGATCAAGCGATCCAAGTGGCCGTGGGCTCGGCGATCTTCGACGGCGGTCTCCAGGTCGACGCCGACTACGTATTTCATCCGTGGATCCTGCAAGACCGCGACACGTTCGTGCTGCCGGTCTACGTCGGGCCCGGCGTGCGCTTCATCGAGTACAACGACAAGCCGAGCTACTTCGCCGCCGGCATCCGCGGTGTGATCGGCATGGTGTTCGACTTCAAGAACGTGCCGCTCGATGCGTTCGTCGAGGTCGCCGGCGTCCTCCAGTATCGGTTCGCCGACGGCAAAGGCGCGGGCGCCGGGCTCAACGCGGGCGCCGGCGTTCGTTATTACTTCTAGTGGCGAGCACCGAGCTCGTCGCGCGCACCGCCGATGGCGTGAAGCTGCGCATCGATCACGTACGTGCGGTTGGCACGCGCCGCGGCGTCGTCGTCTGCCTGCACGCGATGATGACCGACGGGCGTTACTTCGGCGCGCGGCGCGATGATGGCTTCGCGGTGATGCTCGCCGCACGCGGCCTCGACGTGTTCGTCGCAGATTTTCGCGGCCACGGCCGCTCCGTACCGCCGCATGCGGGCAAGAACGACTGGAGCTTCGACGATCTGGTCGAGCTCGATCTTCCCGCGATCATCGCGGCGTCTGCAGAAGCCGCGGCCTGCGCACCTTCGGACCTCGCGCTCCTCGGACATTCGCTCGGCGGCCTCGTCTCATGTGCCGCGCTCGGCAATGCGCGAATTGCCGCACCGCGCGTGCTCCTGCTCGCCGCAACGAGCGTGTGGCTCGGCGAGACGCGAGGTCGTCGCGCGCTGATGGCGGTCTATCGCGGCATCACCGAGCTCGCCGGCCGCGCGCCGATTCGCGCGCTTCGGATCGGAACCGCGGACGAAGCGCGCACCTACGTCGAACAGCTCACCGGCTGGGCGCGCACCGGTCGCTGGACGAGCCTCCGCGGCGTCGACTACGCCGAGTCCCTCGCAAACATCGCGACGCCCACGCACGCGTTCGCGTCCGCGCACGATTGGATGTGTCGCCCGCGCGACGCCGAAGCAATCGCGCGTCGCATCCCGACCTGCAGCGCGTTGCGGATCATCGGTCGCGCGTACGGCGACGCGCTCGATCCCGATCACTTCGAGCTGATCACGCGCAAAGAGCTCGACACGGTAGGGACGGTTGCAACTTACGCAACTTGCGCTCCGTAACTCGCCGAAACTCTGCAGTGCGCTTGGGACGGTTCCAACGGGCGCCCTCGGCACGCTCGACGCGCACGTCGCCACGATCCACGCACTTGCGTGGTCTCCCGATGGACAACACCGACATCCATAGCACTTCCGATCTCGATGGACGTGCGATAGAACGTTCGCGGTGTCGTCTGGCAAGACCATGAAGGGGAAAGTCGAGGCGCGGGCGCCCAAGACGGCCCGTGCCGAGACGAAGGGCGACAAGGCCGGCGCCAAGAAGGCCGAAGACGCCGGCACGCGCGGTGATCGCAGCAAGCGTCTGCTCGATCTCGTGATGATCCTGCTGCGCGCACGGACGCCGGTCACCTATCGCGAGATTCGCGATCAGTTCGTCGCCTACCAGACGCTCAACATCGAGGCCGGCCTGCGCGCGTTCGAGCGCGACAAAGCCGACCTCCTCGATCTCGGCGTGCCGATTCGTTACATCACGCCCGACGAGGACGACTCGCTCGAAGACGGCGGCTACGTGATCGATCTCAAGCGGTTCAAGATGCCGGAGGTTCGGCTCACCCCCGACGAGATCTCCGCACTCGTGCTCGCCGCCTCGGTCGCGCACGCGATGCCCGGCGGCTCCTACCCGAAGATCGTCGATCTCGCGCTCAAGAAGCTCGCGTTCGATCTGCCCGAGCTCCCCGACACGCCGACGGAATTTCCGCGCCCCGCGAACAACGCCCCGACCGTGCTCGTGCACTTTCCCGAGAAGGGCCAGTACCGCCCCGAGCTCGGCGAGATCTACGCGACCCTCGAAAGCGCGACGCGCATGCGCAAGCGCGTGACGCTCACCTACCAGACCGCCGCGACCGGCATGACGTCGCGACGCGACATCGATCCGTACGCGATGGTCTATCGCGAAGGTGCGTGGCTCGTCGTCGGTTGGTGTCACCTGCGCCAGGACGTCCGCTCGTTCCGCGTCGATCGCATCAAAGAAGCGATCATGGCGCCGAAACCCAAGTCGCCGGACTTCGAGCGCCCCACCGACTTCGACGTCAAGACCTACGCACAGCGCTCGCCCTGGACCTTCACGAGTGAGCCCCCGGAAGAGGTCCAGCTCGAGCTCTCGCCCGAAGCGGCCGAGGTCGCGAACGAAGACTTCGGTCTCACCGGCGTCAAGCGCCAAGACGGCGACCGCACGTTCATCACGTTCGACTGCGCGAACCCCGAGTTCGCCGCGATGCGCGTGCTCGCCGCCAAGGGCGCGATCCACGTCGTCCGCGGCGATCGCCTTCGCGCGCGGATCGCCGACGAGCTCGACGCGGTCGCGAACCTCTACCCCACCGAGGTGCGCGATGCGTGACGAGCACGTGATCGCGAGCCGCTACCCGGCCGCGGAGGTCGTCGATGCGTGACGTCGCGCAACGGCTCCGCCGCCTGCTCTACATCGTGCCCTACGTCGCGAAGCACCCCGAGGGCGTGCTCGTCGATCACCTCGCGAAGATGCTCAACGCCGAGCGGGAAGAGCTGATCGCGGATCTCGATCTGCTCTCGCAGGTCGGCCCACCCGACGGCGATCCCGGCGAATACCTGCTCGTCTCCGTCGAAGAAGGCCGCGTGTTCGTCGATCTCGCACACCGGCTCACGCGGCCGCTGCGGCTAACGCCGGCCGAGGGCTGCTCGCTCCTGCTCGGGATTCGAGCGCTCCGTGAATCGGGCATCGCGCCATTCGATCAAGCCATGCAGTCCGCGGAGAAAAAGCTGCTCACCGCGCTCGGCCGCGACGCGCGCGAAGCTGAGACCCTCGCGACTTCAACGATCGTCGCCGAGCCCGATGCGGCCGTCGCGACCCATCTGCGCTCGCTCGTCACCGCCGCGCGCCAGCGCCAGCGCGTCGAGATCGACTACGTCTCCGCATCACGTCACCAAGCCGAGCGCCGCCCGTTCGACCCGTACGGCATCGTCCACCACGCGGGCGAGTGGTACGTCGTCGGTCATTGCCACAAGCGCGGCGACGTCCGCACGTTCCGCATCGATCGGATCGCCGCTCTCCGCGCGCTCCCCGAAGCCGGCCGCTTCGATCGCCCGACCGACTTCGATCTCGAAGCCTATCGCCGCGAACGCCTCTACGTCCCGAGCGCCGACGCGATCACGGTCCGCATCCAGCTCGACGCCCTCGCGGTCACCCGCATCGGCGCCAACTGGCCCGTCGGCGAAGTCACGATGCAAGACGACGGTTCCGCCGAGCTCATCATCGACTGCGAAGGCTTCGAATGGGTCACCGGCTGGGTGCTCGGCCTCGGCCGCCACGCCTGGATCGCCGGTCCGCCCGAAGCGCGCGCCGCGATGACCGATCGCCTCGCGAAGCTGCGCGGCGAGCTGCAGCTCTCTGTATGAAGAAGATTCCTGATTGTCGGTCTTGCTTCGCTGCTACTGTAGAAGTGCCAAGATCATTCCGCGCCAGGACGCCGTAATCGCGGAAGTGTCAGGCCCTTCCAAGTGGCTCCAAAAAAGCTGGGTCCCCGTCTCTGCGTCCAGCACTTCAAAATCAACCAATCCGCCAATATGGGGTCTGGACCAAAATCCTACGGTGGCTCCGCAAGACCCAATAAAGAGGTCTATTCTTAGCCACCTCTCCTGCTCAGAGCTGCCTTCTTCAACTTCACTTTCAACTCCGGGCATGGATTCGCTGCTCAGGGCTTTAAGGACATCGTATATTAACTGCGAGTCAGCCATCGTCATTACATATCCATTTGCCGTCGCCGAGCTCGAACATGAACCCGCCGAACGTCTCGCCAAGATCATCGACGGGACCAGCGAGCAACCAAGTATCGGCGACTCCGGTGCCCCAAACGCTCGCGTCGTGGGACAGCAAACGCAGCGTGATAGCTGTTCGCACTCACCTTGCACCAATCGGGCTGCGGTCTTGCGCATCTCGATCCTGTGAGTCTGCCGACGTCAGCACGAGATACTGCTCCGTGTAGAGCGTTGCTTGCTCGGCCGGCGGTAGCTCGACGCGCGAGAGCACGTCCCGCAAGCACGCCTCGACTTCGCTCTTCAACTCCTCGCCGTCGGAGCCGACGATCGATAGCGGATCGATCCTAGTGGTTTCGTTACCGTCGCTCACAACGCGCAGACGAGCTCGTACCTCCAGTCGAGACTGCGAGGGCGGATGCGTATCCGTGTAGCACTTCTTAAACGCCGCGCGTTTTGCCGACAGCGCGTCGAAGACGTCGTGATCGACTCGTTCCATGTTCTCGAGCATCTCATCGCGCTCTTCGCGCTCCGGTAGACGCGGTAGCCTCGGATCCACCGGTGGTGGATCTCCCCACGGGTCGTAGGCCTTCGTATCGAGGTGCGCCAGCGTCCGCCGAGCTGGAACCGCGGCGCTGTCATCGGCTTGATCGGTGTCGTCGTCGCCGTCGTCGTGGGCCTCTTCGGCCACGGGAATCGGGGTGCTCGCAACGTGCTGCCGTGCCGCATGCGACGGCCACTCGTTCGACGCTCGCAAGCCCACGTAGAGGACCGCACCACCAAGGGCGATAGCGATGATAGACCTCCCCCTCACGGCTGCACGATAGCGCGGCGTGCCCGAGCCATGAAGTTACCGCCGCGCGAACTTTCGGGCAGCGCCTCGCGAATCTGCGCGAGCTACGCGATGAATGAGCGACTCGAGCCGACTCAGGCCCCGAGCGTGAGCGCGAGCCAGAAAAGGAGAGCGCAAGAAGTCCCGCGCTCTCAGTCGACTTCCGGGTGCCTCAAGATCGGCTCCTCATACGACGCGCGATTTGCCTCCTCGAGCTCGGTTAGGTATTCCTGGACCGCTTGCAGGCCGACACTGCCTGGAATGTCGACGGCGATAACGTTGCTTTGCGCAAACCACTCCGACGAACAGCCCAAGACTTTCAACTGATCTCGAACTTCAGCGATTTCACTTGAGTCGTACATGACGACCCTCATGAGCGAGCTCGGGGAACGTTTGATCACCTTGTCAAAGACAAGCCTGCCGCCCAGTTGGCTTGCTTGAATCACATCTCCAAGAGTGGCCTGCCTCGCGAAGAAGGGGATGTTGTCGATCACGAACTCCAACGGAATGTTCGTGCTCTCACCCCACAAATCCTCGACGTCAAACGGCGGATAGTCGTCGGCATCCTTCACTAGCGGAAAGGCAATCTTGTGCTTGGAGCTCACTGCTTCGCCCAAGTGCACAGGTGCTCGCCCGCGCAGCCGCCCGGTTCGCAGGTGCCGACCAGCGTCGAGCAATCGCCAATTGGGATCACTCGAAATGCGGATCCCGGGGCAGCCTCGGACGCAGGCATCGTGGACGGATCGCTGACCGTCGCCCGCATCAGGAGCTGCGTCGCGAAGCTCATCAGATCCTGCGACCGCTGGTTACGACTTCGCCGCGACCTGCGCGCCCTGCTGGATCTGGATCGTCATCGTCCACTCTTTCGGTGGATCGGTCGGCTTCGACGGATCCGGCGCCGTGACCGTGATCGTGAAGCCGGTGTCGACGGTCGACTTCATCGCCGGGTAGAGCGCGCCGCCGCTGATCGTCGCTTCGACCGCGCCGCCGCCCGTGATCTTCGAGAGCTTCGCGCCCTGGAGATCTTGGTCCTTGCCGCTGACCTTCGTCGTGCCCTTGATCGTCCAGGTGTTGCCCTTGTGCGAGACGAGCTCGTAGTCGGTCGTCTGGGTCAGGTCGACCTTGTCGGCGACCTTCGTCGGGTTGATGACGGTCCACTTCGCGCCGACACCGACCGGCTCGGTCGGCAGGATCGGCAGGTGCGGCATCGCGAACTGCAGGAGCTGCACGGCTTCTTGCGTGCCTTCCTTCTGCTGATCCATGTGGAGCTTGAGATCGCTCTGCATGCCGTTCGGATCGATCGTGCCGCCGATCGTCAGGCCTTGCAGACCGACGAGCGCTTCCTTGAACTTGGCGACGTTTGCCTCCGGGATCGTGCCGTTGGCCTGGCGCGCATCGGTCGTGTTGACCGTGAATTGATATTCGGCCTTGCCGTCCTTGTCGACGGACTTGACCTCGGCCGGACCCGAGAGCAACACGGTCGGCACGACGTCGTTGCGATCGCCGCCGAGCTCGGCCGGCGCGGTTTGCTTCTCGCCGAAATCGATCG
Organism: Myxococcales bacterium; assembly: GCA_028287115.1. Lineage (GTDB taxonomy): Bacteria > Myxococcota_A > Polyangia > Haliangiales > Haliangiaceae > JABFXX01. Next base: position 15,783 of record JAQBQF010000214.1, on the reverse strand, counting down.
CGAGCTCGACCTGCTGCTTGTCGCCTTGCTTCGGCGTGAACTTCAGCGCCTCGCGCTTGCCCTTGCCGGGAGACACGAGCTTGACGGAGTACTTCGGCGCCGCGATCGTTCCATCGAATGGACCGGCGGGAGTCGGCGGTGCCTTCTCTTCGACCTTCGCTTCCGGCTTCGGTTCTGCCGGCTTCGTTTCTTCCGCCTTGGTTTCCGGCAGCGGCATCGGTGGCGCGGTTGGTGCAGCCGGAGTCTTCGAGCCACACGCTGCAAGGAACAGGATCGGAGCGAGCCAACGAATGCGCATTCGCGGGACGCTACACCACGGATCCGCCTCGCGCCACCCGCGCGATCACGCACGGCGAGGCACGATCGCGCGCTCCCGGTTGTTCGATCGGCACCAGATCCTGACCAGATAGCGGGGTTACTGGCACATGCGCTGCACTCGCATCTGCGCGTGGCCACCCGTCGATTGCCAGTTGGATCCGAGCTGTCCGAAGGCGGTGCACAGTTTCGGGTTTGGGCGCCCGCGGCCCAGAAAGTGACGGTCGTTCTCGAGTCGCCCGAGCGTCGAGAAGCCGCGCTCCGGCCGGAAGACCGTGGCTACCACTCGCTGTTCGTGCCGAACGTCGCGGCGGGTGCGCGCTATCGATTTCGCCTCGGTGATGACCAGGCGGTGTACGCGGATCCGGCGTCGCGGTTCCAGCCTGAAGGCCCTTTCGGCCCGTCGCAGATCGTCGATCCGAACGACAGCGCTTGGACCGACGCCGGCTGGCACGGCATCACCGAACCGCATCGTCAGGTGATCTACGAGATGCACGTCGGCACGTTCACGCGCGAAGGCACGTGGACCGCGGCGGCCGAGCAGCTGCGGTTCCTCGCCGACCTCGGCGTGACGACGATCGAGATGATGCCCGTCAACGACTACGCCGGCCGGCGCGGCTGGGGATACGACGGAGTCAACCTCTACGCGCCGTCGCGCAACTACGGCACGCCCGGAGATCTGCGGAAGCTGATCGATCGCGCGCACTCGATCGGCCTCGCGGTGATCCTCGACGTCGTTTACAACCATTTCGGACCTGCCGGAAATTCGTTGTTCAAGTTCGCGCCGCAATACAAGCACTCCGAGCGCCGAGCGAATGAATGGGGCGACGCGCTCAACTTCGACGGTAAGGACTCGCAGGCCGTACGTGAATTCTTCATCGCGAATGCCGGCTACTGGATCGAAGAATTTCATTTCGACGGGCTGCGCCTCGATGCAACGCAAGCTATTCACGACGAGTCGAAGGTCCACGTGCTCGCCGAGATCGTCAGACGCGCGCGTGCCGCCGCAGGCACTCGCCAGATTTACATCGTCGCCGAGAACGAGCCGCAAGATGTAAGGCTCCTCGCGCCGATCGAGAGCGGTGGCTACGGCATCGATTCGCTGTGGAACGACGACTTCGAGCACACGGCGCGCGTCGCGCTGACCGGCGTCAACGACGGCTACAACCACGACTACCGCGGAACGCCGCAGGAGATCGTGTCGGCGTTGAAGCACGGCTTCCTCTATCAGGGCCAAGTCTACGCGTGGCAACGCAACACGCGAGGCACGCCGTCGCGCGGCTTGCCGCCGGCGTCGTTCGTCAACTGTCTCGAGAACCACGATCAGGTCGCGAACACCGGTTACGGTGATCGCCTCGGCGCCGTGAGCGATACCGCGTCGTTTCGCGCGATGACGGCGGTGCTGCTGCTCGCGCCGCAGATCCCGATGTTGTTCCAGGGCCAGGAGACCGGCAGCATGCAGCGCTGGAACTTCTTCGTCGATCACGATCCCGAGCTCAACAAGCTCGTTCGTCACGGTCGCGCGAGCTTCATGGCCCAGTTCGCACGCCTCGGCACACCGGAGGCGCAGGCCGCGCTGCCCGATCCGAGCGCGGGCACGACGTTCGACGACTGCATCCTCGAACCGGAGCTCCGCGATCTCACCGAACCGGTCGTCCAGCTCCATCGCGATCTGCTGCGGCTGCGCCGCGAGCACGCCGTGTTCACGGATCAGCGGCCCGGCGTCTTCGATGGCGCGCTGCTCTCCGATCACGCGTTCGTGTTGCGCTGGTTCGGAGACGATGGCAGGGGAGATCGCTTGCTGCTCGTCAATCTCGGCCGGACGTTCCGGGAGGCGGTGATTCCCGAGCCGCTACTCGCGCCCCCGCTCGAGACCGGCTGGAAGATCTTGTGGTCGAGCGAGCATCCGAACTACAGCGGGCACGGCACGCCCGAGCCGTTCACGGTGGGACGCTTGGCGATTCCGGCACACGCGGCGGTGCTGTGTGCACCCGATCCGTCGCGATGGCTGCGGGTCGAGCCTTCTCCGCCTAGCGGTGAGCAAGCGCCGGTCGATCCATGAACGATCCCGTCGCAGATCCGATCCGTCACGTCGCGCTCCCAGAGGACTCGCATCACCTCGAATGGCTCGTCACGAACGGTCTCGGCGGTTATGCCTCGGGCACGATCGACGGCCTCCCGACGCGCCGCTATCACGGCCTCTTGATCGCCGCACTGCCGAATCCGATGGGCCGCGTGATGATGCTGAACTCGCTGGCCGTTCAGCTCAAGATGCCGGATACGTCGCGGATCAGCATCGGCTGGGTGCCGCCGAATCTGCGGCAGATGCGCGCGCTCGAGCTGACCGACTTCCGCCTCGAGATCGGGCTGCCGATCTGGACGTACCAAGGTCACGGCATCACGATCGAACGACGCGTCGTCCTGTCGTACTCGCACAATACGGTGATGATCGTGTACCGCCTGCTCGAGGGCGGACCCGCTCGGATCGAGCTGCGCCCCGCCGTGCAGTTCCGCGGGCATGACGAACCCGTCTCGACGGCGATCCCCGAGGCCTATCCACTTTCGGCGCTCGGTGCGCGACTCGAGCTCGCGGGCCCGCCGCCGTTGCCGGGCATGCGGTTACATCTCAGCGGCGAGCGCACGTCGTTCGTGATCGAGCCGCTCTCGGTTCCCGACCTCGCGTATTCGACCGAAGAGATGCGCGGTTACGCATCGCGCGGCCAGCTGTTCAGCCCGGGACGCTTCCGCGCCGAGCTCGTCAATGGGACGTGCACGGCGCTGTTCGCCTCGACGGAACCCTGGGAGACGATCTTGACGATGACGCACGACGAGACGCTCGGCGCCGAGCGCGAACGCCGGCGCCGGCTGCTCGATGCCGCGGTCCCTTCCGCGCGCACCGACACCGGCGCCGAGCTCGTGCTGGCGGCCGATGCCTTCGTCGTTCGCCCCGCTGGACGCCGCGAGGATCACGTGCGCGCACGTGCCGCCGGTGATGAAGCTTGGACGATCATCGCCGGCTATCACTGGTTCACGGACTGGGGCCGCGACTCGATGATCTCGCTCGAGGGACTGACACTGCTCACCGGACGCATCGCGGAAGCCGGATCGATCTTGCGGCTGTTCGCACATCACATCCGCGACGGCCTCGTGCCGAACATGTTCCCCGAGGGCGCGAGCGAAGGCCTCTACCACACCGCCGACGCGACGATGTGGTTCTTCCATGCGATGGATCGCTACCTGCGCGTCTCCGGCGATCGCCGCACGCTGATCAAGCTGTTGCCGATCCTGCGCGACGTGATCGAGCACCACATGCGCGGCACTCGCTTCGGCATTCACGTCGATCCGGACGACGGACTCCTCACACAAGGTGCAGCCGGCTACCAGCTCACCTGGATGGACGCGAAGGCCGGCGACTGGGTCGTCACCCCGCGCCGCGGCAAGGCCGTCGAGATCAATGCGCTCTGGTACAACGCGCTGCGGCTGATGACCGACTGGCTGACGCGCACCGGCGATCCGGAAGGCGCGCGCGTCCTGCACGAGGCTGCCGAGCGTGTCTACGACTCCTTCAACCGGCGGTTCTGGAACGAGCAGACCGGCTATCTGTTCGACGTCGTCGACGGCGAGAACGGCATCAACGATCCAGCGTGTCGCCCCAATCAGCTCTTTGCGATCTCGCTGCCGAATCCGGTGCTCGCGCCGAACCGGTGGAAGCCGGTGCTCGAGACCTGCGAGCGTGAATTACTGACGCCCTACGGCCTGCGCTCGTTGTCGCCGTTTCATCCCGACTACAAGCGCACCTATCGCGGCGATCTGCTCACGCGCGACGCCGCCTACCATCAGGGCACCGTGTGGAGCTGGCTGATCGGTCCGTACATCGACGCGCGACTCAAGGTTCGCCCCGACGACTTTGTCGGTGCGCGACATGCGCTCGACGGGCTGATCGAGCACCTCGGTCAAAACTGTATCGGGTTTGTTAGTGAGGTCTTCGACGCCGAGCCGCCCTACGCACCGGGTGGCTGCGTTGCTCAGGCGTGGAGCATCGCCGAGCTGCTGCGTTGTCTCGTGATCACAGAGAGACGCTGAGTCCCTCCCCGTCCGGGCGGCTTGTGACCGGCACGTCTGATGCTTCTGTTGTCTATCAGGAGAAGCAAGTGATCCATCATCCAAACCGGACGAGGGTGCCGGAGGTGAAGGCGGAGCCTGCAGCGCCAGACACGACCTGGCCTGTCGCGCTGGCCGAGCTCCTCACGCGCGCCGCCGCGATGTGCGTGGAGCACGACATCGATGTCGATGCGTTCATGAGAAGCGCGTGGTCCGCATATCTCGAAGCTCGTCCCGGCATGCGCGAGTACCTCGAGGAGATGCAGCTACGTAACCAGCTCGACGAGTACCGCAAGAGCGGCCGGATGGGCAAAGCCTAGATCAGGGCGTGGCGGTCCCGGCGACGGGCTTCACAGACGAGAGCGTCTCCATCTGAACGGTCGAGATGATTCGCAGGTGGCTGCTGGCGATGGAGAAGTTCAGCTCGGTCGTCCCTTGATTCGTGAGCGTCGGGACGAGACCGCGCAGCGGAATGACTACCTCGGCCGTCGCGTTACTCGTGCCCGACGTGAGCCGCGTCGTCGAATTCGGCTCGACACTCAGCGCCTGCGAGGGCGCGTGCATCACCATCTGAGCATCGATCGTGGCCATGGAGTCAGTGAGCGCTTTGAGTTGATACGTGACGGTTCGATTCCACGTCACGGTGCCTGAGACTTGCTGCGAGATCACCTGCCACCTCGCCCCGATCCCGATCGCCTCGTCCGGGAACACGACCGCCGCGGCGTGCAGTGATTCGGTGATGCTGGGAAGTAGCTCGCGCAGAGAGCTCGAAGCGTTACGTGCTTCGACGACGACATTCGAGATCAGCCCCGAAGGCGTCATGCGCCATGACGCTCGCAAGCCTTTCGTCGACCCAGCCGCCGCCAGGGCTGCACTGCGGACCGCCGGATCGACGACGTCATCGAGAACGCTGACGTCTTCGACCTCGAAGCTCACCACCGCGTCGCCACCGGGAGTCAGGGAGGTGACCTCGATGCGGCCGACCTCTGTTTCGCTCGGGAAGTCGACGTTGCGATGCTGCGTCTCGAGAACGGTGTTCGTGATCGCCGACTTCATCCTGAGCTTGGAGGTCATCTCCATCCGCTCGGGGGCACGGGCCGTCAGCACGTAACGCAGTTGCTGTCGCGGCTCGGCTCCGGGATCCAACATTGTGATCGACGGCGCTGGCGCCACCTTCACGACTTGCGAGCCTCCGCATCCGAGCGCGACCCCGAGTAACAACGCCCCGATCATCATCCTGACCTGCCGCCTTGACCGCATCGCCGTGGAGTAACACGTCGACTCGCCTTGCGGGAACGTGGGCTACGAGGCGGTCCTTCGTCTCACAGCTACTCGAGCCCGAGCGCGAACCGAAGCGCTGTATCGAGCTCGTGGACCTTCGTCGCGCTCAGCGACGTGATCTGCGATTCGAGCAAGCTCTTGGGGATCGCGACGACTAACCAGCTCGACGACTAACGCAAGAGCTGCCGGATGGGGAAGGCGTAGCTCTTAGTTCGTCACGCGTGGGATGTCCGCGGTACCGAAATAGAGCAGGAAGCCATCGGACAACGGCTGCGAATCGAACAGGCCGCCGACGCCCCAGAACCCGCCGTCCGGATCGATCCACGCCGCGTGAAACGCGAGCTGGATCAGCGTCTGCTTGATCGTCGACCAGGCACCGGCCGCGTCGCGGTGCGCGATGATCCCGCTGTCGCCGACGGCGTAAACCTCATCCGTCGAGCCCGCGACGCCACGCCACGCCGCCGGAACCGCGAGCGCAGCCGCTTGCCATCCGGTGCCGTCATTTTCATAGAGCGCGCCCGTTCCGGTAGTCCCCGACATATCCCCTGCCGTGACGACCTCGGAGCTCGTCGTGACGATCGAGAACAGGCTCGCCTGGGTGCCGGTCGGAAGGTATTCGAGAGCCGATCCATTCCAGTGCAGCGTCGCGCCCCCACTGCACGAGATCCAGACATCGTCGGAGCGCTGGCCGTGGACCTTGAACGCGAGGAGTCCCGTTGGAAACCCGGTGGGCGGATCGACGCTGCTCCAGGTCGTGCCGTCGAAGTGCCAGAGGGCGACGCCCGGTCCCATCGCCGTGGCGCGCCCTACCGCCCATACGTCCTCCGAGGTGGGCCCCCACATTCCGAAAATCGTCGCGGTCGAGGACGGCGTCTGCAGCTTTTCGAAGTTGCCACCGCGATATCGCAGGATCGTCCCACCCGAGCCGCTGAAGAAGATATCGCCGCCCGCAAACCCGAACACCCACCACAGATCGATGCCGCTCTGGTTGCTGTCGATCCGCGTCCACACTCCACCCGCGAGGTGAACGATCGTGGGATTGGCTGTCGCGCTCGGCCGTGCCCCCGTCACCCAGACGTCAGACGAGCTCGTGCCCCAGATCGACAGCAGCGCCGCGGTCTCGCCCTGCTTCAGCACGGAGAAGCTCGGTGCCGGCGGTGTCGTGGTCCCGCACGCGACGAGCATGAACAGCGCGATGATGCAGCGCGATCGATTCACGGACATCCTGACACTCCAGCGTCTGCCGGCGACGCGCAGTTATCTCCCAGGTGGTAGTTCTGGCCGCACTGGCACAGACAGTACGGGTCCGAACAGACGGGAACGACCTGGACCGAGGCCTCCGCGTGCCGACCTCCCGAATCCGTGACAACGACGCGGAGCAGGTACGGCTCGCCGGTCAGGTCACGGGACAGCCCGATCTGCGGGCACGCAGCGACAAGGCCATCATTGCTCTGGTTGATCGGCACGCCCCAACCGGTTCCATCATCTTCTAGGACGATCGCGCGCGACTCGAGCGTGACGACCTGATTCGTGCAGACGTCTTGTAACGACGTCTTGAGCTGGAGCTGGCAACCGTCGACGTTGCGCGCGTGGGCGGCAATGTAAAACACCCATCCTCCCTGCGGCGGTTGCAGGAGCGGGATCGTGTCCATCGGTTTGATCACCACGTACGTACCGTCCGTGCCGATCTGAAAGAGCTCGATCTCGGGAGTCGACGTGAGATCCCCGATCGGACAGCTCTTTGGAGCATCCTGCGGAGTCATCGATGGCCCGGAGCAGGCAGCCGAGAGGACCGCGAACGCCATCAGGCAACCGTGATCAAGCTGCATCAATTGCAAAACACGTCGGAGCTACCGCGCGGGTAGTAATACACGAAGGCGTTACAGTGCTCTCCGATGTCGGTGTTGCCGCCGAACGTGTAGCAGCAGTCGTTCTGATGCTCGGGGTCCTTCGCGTTCACGTCATCGCACGTCGCGTACTCGGGTTGGTGCCAAAGATATTTGCAGTTCCACCAGATGCCTCCGCCGCTCGCCACGGCCGTGGTGAGGCCGCGCGCCATGGGCGGCTCGTTCCAGTTATTGCTCTGATAGAACATCGACGTCGCCGCGGGCTGGTCCGTCGAGGTCCCGTCCCACGAGAACATGTCGAACTCTTGTCCTCGCTTGTGGAAGTGCCCGTTCGCCGCGGTGATCGTCACGGCACCGGGGAAGCGACAGGTTCCCGAGAACGTCGGATTCGGCGCGCTCTGGCACACCCGGATGTGTTGCTGCGTCGCAAACAGGGTGCCGAGCTCGATCGGAGGAGTTGCACTTTCGTGCTTGTAGAAATTGATCCCGACGCGAGCACCGAAAAGTGTCGGTTGATCGCCCGAGTTCACGTAGTGGCTCTGCACCATCAACATCTCGCCGGGCACGAGCTGGATCGCGACGTCTTGCGGCAGCTGCCAATCGGTATACGGATTATTGACGAGCGCTTCCTGCGAGTTGGCGACGAGCGGCCAGTCCGCCCAGTTTGCACTCTGCCAGCATGGGTTCGTCGCGTACGCATCCGATCCCTCGACCATCGTCGCAGGGTACGCGCCCAACATCGTCGGTGTTCCAGCAGCCGGGTCGAGGCCGCTGATCGTCCTCACCCTGAAGACATTCAGGTGATGGCTCCCGGGATTCATCGCGCTGAGCACGCGATCGATCCAGACGCTGGCTCCTCCGGCGATATCCGGAACCTTGACGAAATAGCAATTCTGCGACTCGCGTCCCGCGGGCACATCGCGCGGTGGCAGCCGCAGCGAGAAGCCTTGGCTGTCCGTTAGATCGTCAAGCGTCCACCCGGCAAACCCCGCGTCGGCGGTCGGCTCGGTCCCACCGCACGCCAAGAGGCCGAACATCAACGGGAGACCACATCGCAAGGAGCCCACATCAGTAGCCTACGGACCGTCGAAGCTCGAGTCAATGTAGGAGCCCTGCGCGCCCGACGTAAGCGCAAGCCACTGTGAAACCGCGCGGGCGCCAAAGTCCGAAATCGCGCGGGTGCTTGCGCGTGGTCGGGTGACCGCCACGTGCTCGTCACCCGTGACAGGTCGTATCGACGAGATCGTCTCGATCTGAACCGTCGAGCCCAGTCGTAGGTGTCCTCGGCAATGTCCGTTAACGAAGGGCTTGATCGTTCGCGGACACGCTCGTACCTTGCCGCGATGACCCGACCCAAGCTCACCTACTTCGATGCTCCTGTCAGCCGCGGCGAAGAATGCCGCCTCGCGCTGCACCTCGCCGGTGTCGACTTCGAGGACGTCCGCGTCAAAACGGCCGAGTGGCCCGCTGTGAAGGCGCAGGCTCCGTTCGGCGCCGTGCCGGTGTACGAGGTGCCCGGAAAGCCGCCGCTCGCACAATCGAACGCGATCCTCGTGTTTGTCGGGCGCGCCCACGGGCTCCATCCCAAGGATGACTTCGAAGCGGCTCGTCACGAAGCGATGATGGGACACGTCGAAGATCTGCGCGCGGTCGTCGGGCCGACGCTGCGCATGAGCGACGAGGAGAAGAAGCGCGTCCGCGAAGGACTGGTCGCTTCGTTCTTTCCGACGTGGAGTGCCAATGCCGAGAAGCAGATCGGCGATGGCCCGTTCTTCGGCGGGTCGAAGATCCACGTCGTCGATCTCAAGCTGCACATGACGGTGCGGTGGTTTCTCGGCGGCAAGGTCGACCACGTCCCGCCGACGATCTTCTCCGGGTATCCGAAGCTCACGCGCGTGCACGACGCGGTTCGCGATCACGCCGGCGTCAAAGCTTGGTACGCGCGGACCTGAGTTATCGCTTGTGCCTGCGCGCGGGTTGCACCGGCGCGCGAGGCGCCTGACATCGCCAGGCGTCGGAGATCAGCTTGCGAAGCGCGATCCGTCGCACGTCCTTCTGAGTCGCCATGCGTTGCGATCTAACGCTTCAGCCCCAGGGATCGGCGACATCGATTCCGCAACCCTCGAAGTCGCTCACGTTACGGGTTGCGAGACTCGCGCCAGTCGACCGCGCGATCGCCGCTATCTGTGCATCGAATTGAGCGATGGGCCGGCCGGATCGACGTCGAGCCGCCGAGATGCGGGCGTAGACCCGAGCAGCATCTGTGCCGAAGGGCAGCACGCGTCCAGCGAAATCCTTATCGAACATCGCCTCGGCGGCTTTCTCGATCGCATCGCGACGCTTGCCTTTGGCCAGCAAGAGAACGCCATGGAGAATCTCGGCCTGCGTGATCGTCGTGGTGCACAACGAAGTCGCCGATCGACCACCGATCCAGCGCACCACCGAATCCGCCGGCTTCGGTCGCATGAGCTCCGAGACCACGTTGGTATCGAGGACGATCATCGCGGCTTAGGGGGCTGCCGCATGGGCTCGCGTGCCGGAATTTCGATGCCCACTCCACCGACGCGCTCGAAACGCGCGGCGATCGCCTCGGCTAGGTTGATCGGCGTCTCTGTGTCCTCAGCGACCGCCTCGCGCAGGATCACGCGAGCCTCTTCTTCCATCGACCGGTCGTGGCGAGCGGCCCGGACACGAAGACGCGCCTTTAGATGGGAATCGATCTTTCGAATCGTAATGCTCGGCATGACCTCAATGATTGCATTGTAATCAATGATTGCACTCGGAGCAACAAGGACGTCGACCCTCGGCGCCGGGCTGCACCTCAGTACACGCTGTATTCGGCAGCTTCCGACGCTTTGGTCGGCAAGGGGACATCGGCCCATAGGATCGAGAGATCGATCTCGATCGCTTCGAACGGCTCGACTCGAATACGGTCATTCGCTCTGTGAATCGCGATGGCGAGCCACTTATCGTCGTGCAGGCGAAACGCCTCGAGCGAGCGCCGCCGCGGATGCAGCAGCCACGCGTGGCCGATGCCTCGGGATGCGTAGAGCGGCAGCTTCTCCAGGCGGTCGGTGCTCTCGCTCGCGGGTGAGATCACTTCGCAGATCCAGTCCGGCGTCACCGTGAAGAACGCGCCCTCGGGAACCTTCGGAAGGTGTTCGACCTTCCACGCGGCGAGATCGGGAACCACGATCTCGTCCCCGAGGTGGAGCTCTGGCTCGAACGCGATGATCCAGCCCCCAGGGTCGCCGCGACCGTTGTTGAACGGAGGGATGAGCTCGCCCGCCAGCTTGCTCGCGACCGACGTCGCGGGTCCACCGGGACGCGGCGAGAGCCGCAGCTCGCCACCAATGATCTCGGCGACCATGTGCTCGGGCGCATCGAGGATGTCCTGATACGTCGCGCGGCGCTTGTCGCCTGGATTCGCCATGGACACAGGATACCAGCGGATGCGGACGGCCCAACCGGTATCCCGCGGCTGGGCTCGTCGGTCATAGGGCGCACGTCGACGACTCGCAGCCGCGACGCGCGGTTCTTACATGCCCTGGATCGTGACCTTGTTCATCTTGACCGGTGTCTTGGGGCGATCGCCGGCGGCCGTTGGGGTCGTCTCGATCTTCTTGACGATGTCCATGCCCGCCGTGACCTTGCCGAAGACCGGGTGCTTCGACTGGCCCGGCGTGAACCAGTCGAGGCGATCGTTGTGCACGGTGTTGATGAAGAACTGCGCGCCACCCGAGTTCGGGCGGCCGGTGTTCGCCATCGAGAGCGTGCCCGGCTCGTTCGAGATCTTCGCGGCGGGCGGGTGCTCGTCCTGCACGTTACCGAACGGCGAGTTGCCGGTGCCGCACTTCGGGCTGTTCGCGTCCTTCGAGAACTCGCACCCGAACTGGATCATGAAGTCCTTGATCACGCGGTGAAAGTGAAGGCCGTCGTAGAAGCCGCTCTTCGCGAGCTTGATGAAGTTGCCGGCGGTGACCGGCATCTTGTCGAGATAGATCTCGGCGGTGAACGAGCCTAGAGAGGTGTCAAACGTTGCGGTCGGATTCGCCATGCGTCGAGGCTTACCACGGGACTGAGCGATGGATCGAGCGCGCTCGCAGCGAAGCGAGGACGCGCATCGCTAGCCCGAGCGAATCCCCGGAGGGGAGACCGAGGGCGATGGATCGAGCGCGCCCGCGGCGAATCCCCGGAGGGGGAGACCGCGCCGCTTCGGTCGGCATCATGAGATTTCGTCCTCGCGTTGGCGCGGGAATTTCGCCTCGATCGTTAGGCGACGCCGTCGATCGCGAGCGCGATCATCGCGATGAGCTTTTGCGCTTCCTCGTTCTCGACGTTCGCTTTGATGAACTCGTGGAGCGGGAGTTGCGCCTTTTCCAAGCGAATCAAAGGCTCACCGCGCGCGGCCGCATCGAGATCCTCGTAGGACAGGGTCCGGATTCTGCCGCCGGCGCGCTGAAAACATTGCGCGACCAGCGCGCAGTGAAAGATGACCTGGACGATCGACTCGGCACCGCCGAGCTCGCGCTCGTGCGCGCTGATGAACTGCGCGACCGGGGTCTGCGATTGCACGAACCCACCGACGAGCACCGCCGAATAGTTCGGGTCGGACATCTTCTGCGATGCTTCGGTGACCACCGAGGCGACTTGGTCTTTCGTGAGCTTCATGGGATTTCGATGGGCGTGATCGGAGGCCGTTGCGTCGAGAACCGGCAAAGGGCCTCGGCCGTGAGGCTCGCGACATCGGCCGCGAGGTTGGTGCAGAACGCTTTGCGTGCAGGGCCTGCGAAGTCACCGTGGGGACGCACGAGGTTGTCGCACACGATATCAGGCTGGTTATCGCGGATCCGCAACAGCCAGGCTTCTTGAAACCAGGTGATCGCGGCGCGTAGCTCGGCCGTGACGGCGCCGCCCGGGTCGGGATCGCCGAGGAGCTCGCCGAGGACTTGCTCACCGGCGCGAATCGCACCGCATGCGCCTTTGCCGGTGATCCCACCGCGACGCAGCGACTGATAGGACCGGGACGGCAGGTTGAAGGTCTCGGCGATCGCGATCCCGCAGCTCCGGTGCGGTAGGCGGACGCCTTCATAGAGCACGAATGCTTTGTCGCGGGCGGCCGAGACGTAGCTCGCCTCCTCGGGGGTCAGCGCGCGCGGTGCGGCGGAGCCAGCTCGGGTGGACTCGGCCATGAGGTGATGCTACTTCGGAGAAGGTCGCCCGTCGAGAATTCGTGGCCGAGAGCGCAATGCATACGCGGTCGATCGAGCCTCAGGCGACGGGCACGCCGTGGCTCGTGCGCGCACTCGCGGTCTCGGCCGTGGCGCACCTTAGCGTCGTGATCGTGATGGCCCTCGTCGCACGGCCTACCCACGAGCCGGAGATCACGACGGTCGATATCGAGATGGCACCCGCACCGCCGAAGGCCGAGGCGCTGCCGGCGGAGGTGGCCAAGCAGATCACCGAACCGGCGGGCTCCGGCGACGAGCCGACTCCTGCGAGCGCGGCGCCGGATCCCGTCGGGCGCGAGCCGACGGGGCTCGTCGACGCCGGCGTAGACGCACCCGTCGATGCGCCCGCGGACGCACCGCGGAAGCGCACCGCCGACGCTGCGATCGACGCGCCTATCGATGCGGCGTTGCCGATGGTTGCGGAGGCTGCGGATGGCGGACCCGGCGATGCGGCGGAGGTCGCCGCGATCAGCGATGCGGCGGTGAACGCAGCCGACGACGCGAGTGTGAAAGTCGCGGTTGCGGAGACCGGATCGGGAGCTGGATCAGAAACGGGAGCGGGAGCCGGAGCCGGATCCGGAATGGGATCCGGAACAGGAGCCGGAACGGAGTCGGGATCGGGATCGGGATCGGGATCGGGATCGGGATCGGGATCGGGATCGGGCTCGGGCTCGGGTGTGGCTGCGGCCGTCGCCCTCGGTTCAGGATCCGGCGTACCCGCGATGACAACCGAGCCCGCCGTCGACGGCGAGCCGACCAACGCGGGCACCGCGGCAAATCTGCTCGCGTACTTTCCACCCGGGCATGTCGTGTCGGCGTTGATCCGCTTCGAGCGGTTGCGCGGCAGCGAGTGGGCCGAGCGCACGGAGCGCTTGCTGCGGCCGATGCCCGATTATCACGGGCTGTTCGGCGATCGCGAGACGAACATTACCGAGAAGCTCGACACGCTCGTGATCTCGACGCCGCGGCCGAACGACGCGACCGCGACGACGCTTGTCGTGCACAGCGCGATGTCGCGCGTGCAGGTGCGGGACTTCCTCTCGAACCCGCGGACGCCGATCACGTGGACCGCCGCGAAGGGCGGCATGATCGGGCGGCGCGGCGGCACGCTATTCAGGGGGGACCAGCGGCTCCTCCTGTCGCCGTGGAAGAATTGGTTCGTACTCGCGCAGCCTGCCGACCTCGCCGGGCTCACGGCGCCGGCAACCGGGACGCTCGATACCGTCGAGGCAAAGGTCAGGCTGCCGCCGTGGTTGCAGACGATTCGCAAGATCGAAGAGGAAGCGGACCCCGTGGTCGAGCGCGGTCAACGACCGAGCGAGTCCAAGCGCGGGCCGGCGCTGGTTGTCACGCTCGCCGGTGATGGCAAGCGGTACACGTTTCCGGATGTCGGACTCGGCATCACGACGTTGCCCGGACCCGAGCGGCTGTCGCTCGCGATGGAGCTCGTCAAGCAGGGCTGGCTCGTGCGCGGCAACATCAAGTTCGCGAACGAAGCGGATGCCAAGGCGTTCGTGCAAGCAGTCCAGGATGCGCAGGAGCGAATCACCGACAGCCACGCGTTATCGATGGTGCTGTCGAAGCAGCACGCGCTCAATCTGGTGACCGGATTGTCGATGGCCCGCACGGGTGCGCGCGTGTCCTATGCGACATCGCTGTCGATCTCGGATGCGCGCGCGCTGCTCGCCGCAGCCGCCGTCACCCTCGACGATTACTTCTCGCGAGCCGCTAAATAAGCTCGCGTTCGAGGTGGGCGTTGTACCAAGTGGGGGCGCGATGCATGCTTCAGAAGTGAGGATGCGCGCGGTCTCGCTCGGGATGGTCGGCGCGATCGCGTGCGGCAGCTCGTCGCGTGTTCCGCTCTACAAAGCCGGCGACGAGCACGACGAAGGAGCCGGATTGCTCGCGCGCGCGTCGGCGCGCCTGTCCCTCGGCGATGACACGCCCGAGACGTTCGGCGCCGAGCGCCCGACGACTACCGCGCGCAACGAGTATGGCGGCCTCGATTACGGCGGAGATCCATACGGCGGCGCGATGTACGGCGGCGATCCATATGGCGGCGCGAATTATGCGAACTGGCAGATGCCGCCGCTCAATTACTCGGCGGCGACGCGCCAGACCCATTACACCGCGGTGCCGGGATTGACCGGCGCCGTCGAGGGCACCGTCACGTGGGCCGGTGCAGCACCCGCAAAGATCACGACCGCGTGCGGTGCGATCGAGAATCCGAGCTTACGCGCCGGCTCCGACAAGCGGCTGCGTGGCGTCGTCGTGTACATCGAGAAGATCAGCGTCGGACGCGTGCTGCCGGCGCTGCCGAGACCCGCGACGATCGGCGGAGTCGTCGCGAAGCGCGGTTGCTCGCTCGTCCCGGCGGCACAGCCGGTCATGTCGTTGCCGGCGAGCGTCTCGATCCACGGCGATGCGACGCGCGCACGCGTGCGGGTCACGGCGAACGGCGGCGCCAGAGCCTACGACCTGCAGGAAGCCGGGCTCGTCGAGGTCGAGCTCAAGGCAGGCATCACGAAGATCGATAGTGAGGATGGCAAGCTCGCCGCGGCATGGCTCGTCGCGGTCGATTCGCCGTATTACTCGGTCACCGACGACGCGGGCCGCTATCGCATCGACGAGCTTGCGGCGGGCACGTACGAGATCACGTTCTGGCAGCCGCCGATCGCGAGCGCGGGGCCGGACGGCGTGCTGACGTATGGTGCGCCGATCGTGCTGCGACGGTCGATCAAGGTCGACGTCGTGAAGCCTTCGCAGCTCGACGTCGCGCTGCATTGATTATCCGGGGTGCGGGCTTTGTCCTCAAAAGGCTCGGTGCCGGTTTTTCGCGGCACATTTGCCGCTTGCACTGGTTCGCCGAGTGAGGACCGTCTGCGCGAGCCGAGCAGGCGCCGGTCACGACGTTGAAGCGACAGGCGGGGTGACAGGCAGCTCTATCGTGAACGTGGTCCCGGTCGCCGCATCGCTGTCGACGTGAATCGCACGCGCGATCGTAAGAA
>JAQBQF010000179.1 GCA_028287115.1 Myxococcales bacterium | reverse complement strand
GAAGTTCCCGAACACGCTGTACCTCGCGCAGGAAGAGCTGAACTTCTCCGCCCTGTACGACGCGTACGTCCTCTACCGCGTCCAACACCCCGACATTAACACCTACGCCCACAAGTGGCTCGACGTGAAGTTCGGCCCGATCAACACCGCCGTCCTGATCTTCTCGAGCCTCACGGCCGCGTGGGCGGTCCGCGCGGCGCAGCTCGGTCAGAAGAAGCTCCTCGTCGGGTGCATCGCCGTCACGATCGGCTGCGCGCTGACGTTCCTCGGTATCAAGTACGTCGAGTACAGCCACAAGGTTCACGAGCACATCCTGTTCGGCCGCTACTTCGATCCGTGTGTCAGCCCGGGCGGCGCGGAGTTGCTCACCAAGGGCAACGAATGCGCGGGCACCAAGTCCACCGTCAAGTGGGATGCCGGGACCGGCAAGGCCGTCGACGGCTGCTTCCAGATCGACAAGATCGATCAGAACCGCAACGAAGAAGGCCTCCAGGCCGACTGTCAGGTCTCGGAGATCAAGCTCGATCTACAGAAGCAGCCAGACGGATCGACGGTCGAGAAGGAGCTGTCGAGCCGGCCGATCACCGAGCGCTGCGCCGCACCCGAGGCGAAGGTCCTCGCCGAGCTCGCCGGCAAGGAAGAACACGGCGAAGAGAAAGAGAAGTTCCCGTGCTGGCGCCCCGCATATCAGCCGGCGGTGTGCCCCGATCTGATCGATGGCCCCGCTGACAAGACGGAAGGCGAGCGCCGATCGGCCGCGTATGCGTCGCATGCGCAGGTCGGCATGCTCGTCGAGTACGGCGATCACGAGGAGCGCGATCACCACACGAAGATCAAGGCCGTCTGCAAGCCGGCACCGGCGGCGCCCGCGGTCGCGGACATCGGTGCGGACCCCGAGGCGAAGACGCAGCTCGGCAAGAAGCTGATCCTCGACAGGCCGCACGCGCTGACGACGCATCAAGAGCACGAGCTCGAGTCGCTCGGTCCACCACCCGAGCACACGAACATGTTCTTCTCGATCTACTTCGCGATGACCGGCCTGCACGGCGTCCACGTGCTGTTCGGCGTGTTCGTGTTCACCTGGTTGCTGATCCGCGCGAGCAAGGGTCACTTCTCGGCGGACTACTTCGGTCCGGTCGACTACGCGGCGCTGTACTGGCACATCGTCGACTTGATCTGGATCTTCCTGTTCCCGTTGCTCTACCTCATTCACTAAGGCCCCCATGACGGCAGCAACAACGACCGAACATCACGCCGACGACCACGGGCTCGCGCACACCGCGACGATCAAGACGCTGCTCGCCACCGGCGGCACGCTCCTCGTCCTCACGCTCGTCACCGTGCTCGCGACGAAGATCGACTTCGGCGCGAACATCAACCTCGCGATCGCGATGGTGATCGCGGTGACGAAGGCGACGCTCGTCATCCTGTTCTTCATGCACCTTCGCTACGACAAGCTGTTCCACAGCGTGATCTTCGTCAGCGCGATCCTCGCGGCTTCGCTGTTCGTCGGCTTCACGCTGATGGACTCGTCGCAGTACCAGCCGACCAACATCTGGACCCCGGATCGTCCGCCGGTGACCCCGATCGGCCCGCACTCGACGAACGGTTAGCACCACGGATGCCCCGAAGGCGTCGGGGACGTGCAAGCGCGGTTTCGGTGCCCGCGTCGGGCACGCGCCGACTAGATCGCGTATTCGAGCGACGGCTCGCCCGCACGCAATGGCGGAGGCAAGTCCGCCCATAGCGATGCGAGCTCGAGCTCGATCGCTTCGAACGGTTCGGCGCGCACGCGGTCGTCGTCTTTGTAAACTGCCGCGTTGAGCCAATTCCCTTCGTGCAAACGCAGCACCTCGAGCGTGCGCAGCCGGGGCGAGATCAACCACACGTGGCGAACCCCGACCGCGGCGTAGATCGGCAGCTTCTCGGCGCGGTCGATCTTCTCGGTCGATCTCGAGAGGACCTCGCAGAGCCAGTCCGGAGGCAACGTCACGAATGCATCGTCCACCTGAGGTAGACGCTCGCGGCGCCACCCGGCGAGGTCGGGGACCAGGACATCGTCTCCGAAATGGAGCTCCGGTTCGGCCATGATGATCCAGCCTCCGGGCCCACCGCGGCCACGCCCGAAGGGCAAGACGAGCTCCGCGCCAAGTGTCGTAGCCACGGATTGATGGGCCAATGCGGGACGCGGCGAAACCCGCAGCTCGCCGCCGATGATCTCGGCAACTTTGTGCGGAGGCGCGTCGAGCACGTCCTGGTAGGTCGCTTTGGTCCGCTTCGACTCGCCCATGACGATCAGAAGTCTACCAGCCGCCTGTGATCGTGCAGCGGGTTATCGTGGCGAGCGGCGCAACGCGAACAGCGCCGATGCTGCGTCACCCACTGCCGTCAGGATCCGCCGACCCGGTCGCTCGCGTTCGGATGTGATCGAGCGTTGCACGTCGACGCGCGCGCCGGACGCCACATGTGCGCGGACGGCAGCGATCCGATCGTTCAACGCAGGATGACTACGACGTTGCTCGCTGCCGAGCACGCCATCCACGTCGCCGTAGTCGAGCGACACGAGCGACAGGATGTCGAGCGCGACGATGCATCTCTCGGGATCGTAGCCCGCGGAGATGCAGAGCTCGATCGCGAGCTTGTCCGCATCGGATTCATGACGCGGGCTGCACAGCAGGCGTTCGATCATCGCGAGCACCAGGTGCGCGGGCAACAGCTTCGATGGGATGTGCTTTGGAATGTGGCCGAGTCGGTGATGCGCGATCTCGTGGGCGATCACGAACGCCGCTGCCTCGTCATCCGGCAGGCGTTCGAACAGACGCCGGCTGATGTAGATCGTGCGGCCGAACGTCGTAAACGCGGAATGCTCGGACCACCACACGATCAGCGTATCGAGCGGCTCGCCGGCGGCCAGTCCGCGTTGCAGCCGGTCGGTCACTCGCAGTGCGCGTTGTGCCGCCCAGCCTTTTCGTTCGACCACGTACTCGCGCTCGATCTCGTCGCGGAGGTCGTCTCTCATGCTTCGCAACGTAAGGCTCGCATTTCGACCGCAAGCGAGGCGCCGTGACGGCACCGTGACAATCACGTAGCGCATCGACCAAATCCGGCACTTCGACGTGCGCGAGTGGGACGCGGGCTCATCGCTCATCGCGACGTTACAACCGTCGAGAGAGGGTAATGTTCGGCTTTCCCGGTCCTTCGGCGTCGGAAATCACGCCGATGATCTGACATCCGGCGCGACGCCAGCAGGCGACGGCATGCGACGAGCGCACTTCGCTGTTCGTCGGCTTCACGCTGATGGACTCGTCGCAGTATCAGCCGACCAACATCTGGACCCCGGATCGTCCACCGGTGACTCCGATCGGTCCGCACTCGACGAACGGCTAAGGATCGAGGAGGAGCGCCCCGAACGCGTCGGGGACGTGGAAGTTCGGCTTCGGCGTGCGCGTCGGGAACGCGGCGAGGTACTGGCGCGGGCCTTTGCCCTCCATCCGATAGAGCCCGACCGGCAGGCGTGCGTCGGGAACGAGGGCCGCGACGATCTCGGGTGCGGTGATCGCCATCTCGATCACGGCGTGGTGTGTTGCTTCATCGCGCGCGGTGCCGATCGTCATCCCCGCGGACCACGCAGCATCGGCGTGGACCTTCTTCGTGCTGCGATCGACGAACAGATCGAACCAGTGGCCATAGGGCCCGACCTCGATTTCGGCGTAGCGCTTGCGGTTCGCCGGCGCGGGAACGAGGAACAGCTCGATGCAGTCCTCCTCGTAGAGATCGACGCGCTCGGTCTCCGTCGGCCGCGAGCGATCGGTAAACAGCCCCGTGCCATCGAGCTCCCACAGCAGATACAGCGCCCGAGGCGACCACAGGACGCGCAGGCGAGTCGTCGTCGGCACGGCTCGGCCGGCCCAATCGGTCGCGAACTCGAACGAGGGAGCGGCGGCCCAGGCCGCATCGATCACACCGTCGATCGCCGGCGCTTGCCCTGCGAGCTTGGGCGCGTGGACGTCTTTGGTCGCGCCGTCGGGCACGACCTCTTGCGTAGCGACCACCTCGCCGCCGATCTCGAAGCCGGCCATCCCATGGAGGTGTGCGACGTGCGGCGTCGCGACCAGCTTCGCGCCATCGCCGGTGACCGCCGGAGACGCGAGATCGAGACCGAACCGTTTCGCGGCGACTTCGAGCAGCGGTGAGGTGCGATGGCCGCCGAGCTCCTTCGCGAGCGCATCGCTGTCCCACAGCCCGAGGTACTCCGCGGCGACCCGATCGACGAGCACGGGGTTCGTCCCGCCGATCGCGACGTTCTCGGCGCGCGGGTACAGATCGTCGAAGCCATCACCGTCCATCGCGGGCGCGCCGTCGGCGAGCACGGCATCGGGCGTCTCGACCTCGAGGATATCCACCATCCGCTCCGCGAACACCTCGAGCGCCTTGGTGTACAGCGCACGGCCGTTGTCATCGCCGCGATTGATCGCAGCGAGCGCAACATCCAGCTCGCGGTGCGACCGCCATTTCTGATGGAATGCCGGCGAAGCGTCCGAGTACATCACGGTCCCCTGCATCGCCTTGATCGCGACGGAGAACACGGCGAAGCGATGCGTCTTGATCTTCGGCAACGACAGGTACAGCCCGTGCTCGAGGTGCTGCGCCAGCACCTTCGGCATCAGCAGCGTCGGGACGTGCGTGTGCTCCATGCCCTTGATGGCAAGCGCCTTGCCCGGAGTTTCGCCGTGCACGTCGAACACGCCGTCGTCGTCGAGCGCGACGAGCGCCACACCCTCTTCCTTCGCCATCGCGGCGTACCCGGAGACCTTGACGAGCCTCGCCCAGTCCGCGGCCTTGCCCGTGAAGCCATCGGCGATCGTGATCTTCGTGTGCCCGCGCGCCTTCAGACACTTCACGACGCCACGGGTGAACTCGGGATCCGTGATCCGCCCCTTCACGCCGTCATCGCCGTGATGCGTTTTCGGATCATGAAACCAGTTGAAGCCGCCGAGGTTCGGCTTGAGCAGCACGGGCGTGCTCGGTGGGCGTTTCGGAACCACGGCCTCGCACAGCCGCTCGCCCAGCTCGCCGGGCGTGGCACCCGTCAGTGCGACGATCGCGCTGTGATCGCCGGCGACTCGCGCATGGTTCCGTTCGCGTAACGCCGCACCGTCGACGATCGGCGAGCTGGTCTCGACGACCACCGCCGGTCCTTGCTTCGAAGCCGGCGACGCCGCAGTAACCGAGTCAGCGGTCTTCGCGTTCGTAGCCTTGACCTGTGCCTGCGCCGCAGCAGGGCGCGGTGCCGGCGGCGCGGCTTGTTGCGCGGGCGCGCGTTCGCTGCACGCGAGAAGGGGCACGAGCGCGACGGCAAACCGCATCATCCGTCCGTCGTATCACGGGTCACGCGTAGCTCGCGAACGGACTGACTAGAACGCGTAGTCGAGTGCTGGCTCGCCCGCGCGCAACGGCGGAGGCAAGTCGGCCCACAGCGATGCAAGCTCGAGCTCGATCGCTTCGAACGGCTCGGCGCGCACGCGGTCGTCGTCTTTGAAGATCGCAGCGTTCAGCCACTTGCCTTCGTGCAAGCGCAGTACCTCGAGCGTACGTAGTCTCGGCGAGATCAACCACACGTGGCGAACACCGACGGCAGCGTAGACCGGCAGTTTCTCGGCGCGGTCGATCTTCTCGGTCGATCTCGAAAGCACTTCGCACAGCCAGTCCGGAGGCAGCGTCATGAACGCATCGTTCACCTGCGGCAGCCGCTCACGGCGCCAGCCGGCGAGGTCGGGAACCAGGACGTCCTCTCCGAAATGGAGCTCCGGCTCGGCCATGATGATCCAGCCGCCGGGCCCACCGCGGCCACGCCCGAAGGGCAATACGAGCTCCGCGCCAAGGGTCGTCGCGACCGATTGATGTGCCAGCGCAGGACGCGGCGAAACACGCAGCTCGCCGTTGATGATCTCGGCAACCTTGTGTGGAGGCGCGTCGAGCACATCCTGATACGTCGCTTTGGTCCGCTTCGGCTCGCCCATGACGATCAGAAGTCTACCAGCCGCCTGTGATCGTGCAGCGGGTTATCGCGGTGCGCGGCGCGGCGCGAACAACGCGACATTACAATCGTCGCGCGAGGGTGATGCTCGGTTTCCCTGGCCCCTCTGCATCGGGAATCACGCCGACGATCTGATATCCGGCGCGACGCCAGAAATCGACCGCATGCGACGAGTGCACTTCGATGTTCGCGAGCCGTTTAAACGTGTCGTCGTAGAGATCGACGCCGCTGAGCGACGTCGCGTTGATCGTGTCGCTCGTCCCGAGCGTCATCGTCAGAGCGCCCGCTTCCTTGGCGAGCCGCTCGATCTCGCGCACGAGGCGGAGGCCGTGACCGCGCCGCTGATGCTCGATCGCGACGATCAGCGGATGCAGCTCCCAGACGCGCTCCCACGAGAGACCGGCCGAGACCCAGCCGATCGGCTGACGGCGTGGATTCAGTACGACGCGAGAGGCCTTATCGGCGGCGAGGGCGTCCGAGATCTCTTCGCGCGCGGCATCTAGATCGGGCAGCCACTCGGGCGCGTGCTCGCGCGCCGCAGCCAGCGTCAAATGCGCGAGGTGCTCCAGATCATTTTTGCCAAGCGCGTCGAGTGCGACGAGCGCCATCGCCAATCAGCGTCCCCACCGCTTCGAAAATCCAAATGACGTGTACGTCAGCAGCGTGCTCGTGAGATTCGACAGCTCGAACGAGCCATACAGATCCCACGTGCCGAGTGCCATCCGGAGCTCGATGTCGGAAGCCAAGGTGGACGTGTCGTGAAAGTTCGACGACTCGCTGGCGGGTCCCCGCACGGACGCGCCGAAGTACATTCCGAGTCTCGGCGTGATCTGGAGCTCACCGCTCGCGTGTGCGGACAGCCAAACGATATGGCCTGCGCTCGCCATGCCGCGGTCGAGCCTCGTCGAGTACTCGATGAGCGCTGCGCTGGCTCTGCCATAGACGGCGAACCGACCCGGCGAGACCACCACCTTGTGACTGACGGCGAAGCTCTGCGCATCGTAGAAGTCGCTCGGAGGGTCCGTTCGCGCGGACAAGTTCGACGTTAACGAAATACTGAGGACGGCTGGCACCGCCCGCGTTTTCCAGCTCACGGCACCGTAAAACAGTGGGCCGACTCCGGCGGTCACCTGCACGGGCCCGAACGAATGCGTGACGGCGAAGCCGGGTCGACCGTTGTCGGCGAAGCCGCTCCTCGTCGTCGTCGGGTTCCCCATCGCGTCGGTCTTGAGGAACGTCGGAAAATCCGCGGAGATGTCGAGCTCTGTCATTCCCGCGTTGAGCAGGATCGGCCGATCAGCGATCGCCAGTGGGTACTCTGTCGTCGTCTGTGCACTCGCGCGCGAAGCGCATGCAACGAGGACCGCCGCGACGATCGCGACATACGAACCGGATCGGCACGAGCTGGGCCGAGCGTACGCCGCACTCGCTTTGATCATGCTGCCCACCCTCACAGGCTCTCGACCTTACTCGATCTCGAGACCTAGTCCGCGAGCTGGTCTTCGATCGCTTCGGCGATCGCGGCGGCAAGCTGAGCTTGCACGGCAGGGTCGGCGAGCTGCTTGCCCTCGATCGGGTGATCGATGAACCCGACCTCGACGAGGACGGCCGGCATCGTCGCGCCGAGCAGCACGTGGTGCGCGTCTTGACGGACACCGCGATCGCCTTCGGTGCCGCGGCGATCGCGGAGCGCCTTCTGCATGCGAGCCGCGAGCTCGGCGGCTTCCCATTGCGCGGCGCCGCGCTCGACGTCGTCGAGGACGAACGCGATGTCATCGGCGACGCCGGGGCGGGGCGTGGTCGTGTCGCTGCGGAGGGCGCGGCCATCGACATCGACGCCCTTGGCCGTGAGGACGTACGTCTCGTAGCCGCGTTGCGTGCGGGTCGGAGAGGCGTTGGCGTGGATGCTGACGAACAGGTCGGCGGGGAGCTTGTCGGCGACCTCGACGCGCTGGCGGAGAGTCAGCGTGCGATCGCCGGTTCGGGTGAGCTGGACGTCGATGTTGTGGTCGCGGAGGGCGGCAGCGACGAGGTTTGCGAGCTCGAGCGTGAGCTGCTTTTCGCGGAGACCGGCGACCGCACCTTGCGCGCCGGCGTTCGAGCCACCGTGGCCGGGGTCGAGAACGACGACCGCGCGGTGCGGTGCTGCCTCGCTGGTCGCGGCCAGGGCGAGCACGGCTAGGAGGGTCCCCAGAAGCTTCACGGAAAAATTGTCTCGCCAGGATTTGACCGGGCCTAGTTTTTCGCCGTCCTAACGCCCGCCTTGACGCAACTGCTTTAGAAAGCTACGGTTTTCTTTCTTGTCGGGTCGGCGATCTAGAGGGGGCTTTGGTCCCGTTCACTTTCTGCTGCTGGTCGCCCTCCTCGAGCTGGCGATCAACAGGATCGCCGTTCCCATGTTGCGACCCGCGGCGGGCGCGCCACCCGCGTGGCACACGACGCTCGATTACGTCGGGTTGTTTCTGTTTTACTTCACGGGAACGCTCGCCGTGTTCGTCGTGATCGCGCGATCGGTCGCGGCGCTCGGCGAACGGCGGGGCGGGCGCGATCTCGTGGCGCAGATCTTCGTCGTGATCGCCGCGCTGCTCGCGGCTGTTCCCCTCGTGGTCGCGGTGCCCTCGCAGGTCAGCCTCGCGCTCGAGATCGCGTTTGCGGTCGCCGTGATCGCGGTCGTGTCGAGCGGCGTCGCGCGCGATAGGGACCTCGGCATTCAGCTCGGGCTCGTCGTGCTCGCGGTGCCGCTACTGGCGCACACCGTCAGCATCTTGGGTGCGCAGTTTCTGTGGCCCGAGAGCACCTTCGACGGAGAAGGTGTGATGGTCGCGCGCGCCGGCGTGATGGCGCTGTGCATGGCCGCGATGGTCTCGCCGTACGTGTTCGCGCCGCGGCCGTTTGCTCGCTCGGTCACGCGGCCGCTACCGATCATGTTCGCGATGGGGATCGCGGCGATCGGCGCCGTCGCCGCGCGCACGTGGTATCCGCAGATCGCCAAAGCCGCGACGCTCGCGATCGGCGTCGAGCTCAACCAGAGCCAGGCAGATCCGCGGCTGGCGCTCTATCTGCTCGCGATCGCGACCCTCTCGTGGACGCTGTGCTCGTGCGCGATCGCCGGAAGCCAAGCCCGCCGATCCGTGGGACTCGGTCTCGCGCTGATCGTCCTCGGCGGCTACGGCTTTCGCTGGCCACATCATTATCTCCTGCCGCTGCTCGGCCTCGCGGTGATCGCGGATGCCGCGCGGCGCATTCGCGACGAGGAGCTGGCGAATCTGCCGATCTCGACCGACACGCCGCCGATCGCGGATCCGGCGTGGTCGAGCTACGTCGCGGCGGTGACGCTCGGCCTCAAGCGGATCTTGTCGGACGTGCACAGCCTGACGACGCGCGGCGACGGTGGGCTCGTGTCGTCGGTGATCGTCGGCGACAAGGCAGGCATGTCGGTGCGCACGCGGGTCGAGCGGATCGAGGGTTGCGTGATCGGGCTCGACATCGTGCTCGGGCGCGAGATCGACGAGGTTCGCGCCGCGACCGTCTGCTTGTGGGCGATTCCACCGCGCAGCCTCGGGATCAATCCGAGTGGCCCGCCGGCGGCGCCGACGTTCAAGAGCGGCGACAAGTCTTTCGACGAGCGGTTCAAGTGCCGCGGCAGTGCGCTCGCGCTCAACAAGTTGCTCGACGAAGGTCTGCGTGCGCGCACCGTCTCGCTGCTCGATGGCTGGGTCGCGTACTGGGAGCCGAACGGGCTGCGTTATCGCGTGTATCCGGGGCGCGGTGCGCCGCTCGATCATCCGATGCCGCTGTCGGATCTCGCGCTCAACCGCGCGGCGCCGCCGGAGCGCCTGATCGCGGTGATCGAGCTGCTCGTCGAGATCGCCGGGCGCTGCGTGAAGCCGGCCACGAACGACATCCCGACCGATCTCGATATCGAGCCGATCAAAGATGAGGAGGAGGCCACCGATATCGAAGGCAAGGCGATGCCGGAATGAAGCGCCTCGTTCTCCTCTCGCTCGCGGGGTGTGTCGCGCCCGTCGCGATGCAGGCACCGACTCCCGCGTGGGTCAGCGACACCAGCACGCTCCCCGCATCGCAGAAGGCGACGATCGCCGATCCCTATCGCGAGGTCGCAGCGAAGATCATCGCCACCGCGCGCGCGGATCGCGGTGCGTATCAAAAGCTGGCAGAGCTCACCGACAAGATCGGCCATCGGCTGTCCGGGTCGCCCGAGCTCGATCGCGCGATCGCGTGGGCTGCGCAGACGATGAAGAGCGATGGCCTCGAGGTTCACACCGAAAAGGTCATGGTGCCGCACTGGGTGCGCGGTGCCGAGGACGGCGAGATCACGGCGCCGATCGCGCGCCCGCTCCATTTGATCGGGCTCGGTGGCACGATCGCGACACCGAAAGCCGGGATCACGGCGCCGATCGTCGTCGTGCATGACTGGAAAGAGCTCGAGGCGAAGCACGATCAACTGAAGGGCGCGATCGTGCTGTTCGATGTCGCGATGCCGGTGTGGACGCCCGAGAACGGCTCGGGATACGGCGAGGTCGTGCAGTATCGCAGCGGCGGTCCCGCGAAGGCGGCGAAGGCAGGCGCGGTCGCCGTGCTCGTGCGGTCGGTGACGGCGCACAGCCTGCGCACCGTGCACACCGGGGCGACGCACTACGAGGACGGCATCGCGAAGATCCCCGCGGCCGCGGTCTCCGTCGAAGACGCGACGTTCCTCACACGGCTCGCCGCGCAAGGATCGGTCACCGTGCATCTCCATCTCGAATCGCAGATGTTGCCCGATGCGGAATCGGCGAACGTCGTCGCGGAGTGGCGAGGCAGCGACAAGGCCGACGAGATCGTGCTGATCAGCGGGCACCTCGACTCGTGGGATGTCGGGCAGGGCGCGCATGATGATGGCGCGGGCTGCGTGACGATGATGCAAGCGGTACGCGTGCTCGAGCAGCTGAAGTTGCATCCGCATCGCACGATTCGCGTCGTGCTCTGGACGAACGAGGAGAACGGCCTCCGCGGCGGCAAGACCTACGCCGAGCAGCATCAAGCCGAGCTCGGCAAGCACGTGCTCGCGGTCGAGTCCGATAGCGGCGGCTTCGCGCCTCGCGGTTTCTCGGTCGGCCACAAAGATCCCGCCGCCGCCGGGCGCATGCAGGCACGGATCGGCGAGATCGCGACGCTGCTCCGCGAGCTCGGCGTGACCCACATCGGCGCCGGTTACGGGGGCTCGGACATCGCACCGATGTGGCCGGCGGGTGTTCCGCAGGTCGGGCTCGAGGTCGATAACCGTACGTACTTCGACGTTCACCACACCGACGCGGACACGCTCGACAAGGTCGACCCCGTCGCCCTCGCTGACGACGTCGCCGCGGTCGCCGTGCTCGCGTATGTCGTCGCCGATCTGCCGGAGCGGCTCGATGCGCCGTAGCGTGCTCGCGCTGTGCTTGGTCGTCGCCTGCAAGTCGCCCGAGGATAAGGCCGCGCAGATCATCGCGGACGAGTCGAAGCCGGAGACCGAGCGCGTGGTCGAGGCGACGCAGGTGCTCTGGAAGGACACCAAGGCCGCCAAGCACACGGTCGGCGCCGAGTGTCGGGACGGCACGTGCCGGGTCTTCGTCGTGATCGATCGCGCCGACAAGGGGACGGTCGAGACCCACGGCACCGACGTGACGATCAAGTTCTTCGTCGATCTGAGCGATGACGAATTGGACCGCGTCGCCACCACATTCAGGGTCGGTACGCCACTCAAGCTCGAGGAGGTGCTGGTCGCGGATCGCTACAAGACCGAGGTAGAGGGCACCAAGACGGTCGTCGTCTCGCCTCGGCGCACCGTCGACGGTGGCGACGGCACCGCGCAGTCATTCAATGAATGGAAGCTCGATGACATGGGTCGCCTCGAACCCTACGATCTCGTGATGGGGAAGACGAAGACCGTGGTCGTGCACCCGCAGCGATGAGCTTGT
>JAQBQF010000122.1 GCA_028287115.1 Myxococcales bacterium | reverse complement strand
CTTGCTCGGCTCGAAGTGGATCGTCTCCGTGTCGTAGAAATAGTTCAGCAGCTCTTCGGTACGGAGCTCGGCCACAAGATCGTGATGGTCGAGCAGGTCGAGGATCCGAAGCTCGCGAAGGGGCTCGTCAAGCGCGAAGTGGTCCGGATCATCACGCCGGGGGTCGTGCTCGATGACGACGTGCTCGAGCCGAAGCTGCCGCGCTATGTCGCCGCGCTCGTGCCGGGCGCCAAGGGCGTTAAGTCGGCGGAGTCGCCGATGGGCTTTGCGTATCTCGACGCGACCACGGGCGAGCTCTATGCGACCGAGCTGCCGCCGGGCACCGTGATCGACGAGCTCGTGCGGGTGGCGCCGCGCGAGGTGCTCGCGGAGGCCGAGCAACTCGGCGACCGCGGCGGGCTCGCGGGGATTCGCGCGCGCTATCGCATGCCGTGGAATGCGGCGCCGATCCAGGCGATCGCAGCGGCGCGCGCGGAGCTGACCGGGATCGCGATCGATTGGAGCCGCGGGGCGGATCCTGCGGCAGAGACGGCGAAGCGGCCGAGCGGCGTGCAGACGTTCACGCTATCGGAGCTCGCGATTCGCGCGGCCGGATCGGTGGTCGCATACGCCCGTGCGACGCAACCGACGGGCACGCTGCCGATCGCGCGGCTGGTCGCGTATCAGCCGGGCGATGCCGTCGTGCTCGATGAAGCCGCGATCGCGAATCTGGAGCTGACCGAGACGCTGATGGGGCGCCGCACCGTGGGCTCGCTGCTCGACGTGATCGATCAGACCGTGACCGCGCCCGGTGCACGCTTGCTCCGCCGGTGGCTCCTGTATCCGCTCGTCGATGTCGCGCAGATTCGGCGGCGGCAAGACGCGGTCGCGTGGCTCGTGCTGCGCCCGTCATCGAACGAGCAGATCCGGCGCGAGCTGTCGCAGATCGCGGATCTCGAGCGGCTCGCGGGCAAGGTAACGCTCGGGGTCGCCACGCCGCGCGACCTCGGCCGGCTGCGTGATGCGCTATTGCGGCTACCGGCGCTCTCCGCGCTCGTGCGATCGGGCGCGACAGAGCTCGATCCATTGCCGGGGCTCCTCGATCTGCGCGCGGCCGCGGATCCGCAGCTCGCGCAGCTCGCGGCGCGGCTGTCGAAGTCGCTGGTCGACGAGCCGCCGCACCTGATGAAAGACGGCGACGTCATTCGCAGCGGCTACGACGCGACCGTCGACGAATGTCGCAAGCTCGCGGACGGCGGCAAGGAAGGCATCCTTGCGATCGAAGAGCGCGAGCAAAAGCACAGCGGGATCTCAAACCTCAAGGTCCGCTACAACCGCGTGTTCGGTTACTACATCGAGATCACGAAGACGCACCTCGCGAAGGTGCCCGCTCATTATGTTCGCAAGCAGACGGTCGCCACCGGCGAGCGCTATGTCACGCCCGAGCTCGCCGAGCTCGAGCGCAAGGTCCTGACCGCCGAAGAGACGCTCGCCGCGCGCGAAGCAGAGCTGTTTCGTGGCGAGGTTTCGGCCGCGGCGGAGATCGCCGCGAGGATCTCGGCGGCCGGCGCGGCGCTCGCGGTGTGCGATGCGTGCGGATCGCTCGCGGACGTCGCGGCGACACGCGGGTTCTGTCGGCCGATCGTCGACGACGGCTTCGTCATCGAGATCAGCGATGGCCGTCATCCCGTGATCGAGGCGCTGCTGCCCGCGGGCGGCTTCGTGCCGAATGATTGCCGGCTCGATCCCGATGCCGAGCAGCTCGTGCTGATCACCGGCCCGAACATGGCGGGCAAGTCGACGTACATGCGGCAGGTCGCACAGATCGCGCTGCTCGCGCAGATCGGATCGTTCGTGCCCGCCAAGGCCGCGACGATCGGGATCTGCGATCGCGTGTTCACGCGGGTCGGAGCGGCCGACAACCTGTCGCGTGGTGATTCGACGTTCATGGTCGAGATGCGAGAGACGGCGTCGATCTTGGCGAAGGCGACGCGGCGCTCGCTCGTCGTGCTCGATGAAGTGGGGCGGGGAACGTCGACGTACGATGGCGTGTCGATCGCGTGGGCCGTGTCCGAGTATTTGCACGACGTGATCGGCGCGCGCACGTTGTTCGCGACGCACTATCACGAGCTTGTCGCGCTCGCGGAGACTCGGCCGCGCGTGCGCAATGTTTCGGTCGCGGTGCGCGAGCACAAGGGTGAGATCGTGTTCCTGCGGCGCGTCGTCCCAGGTGGTGCGAACAAGAGCTACGGGATCGATGTCGCCAGGCTCGCGGGGTTGCCGAAGCAAGTGATCGCACGGTCGCGCGAGATCATGAGCAAGCTCGAGGGTGGCGCGCAGCTCGGGTCGTCGGCGCAGCTCTCGCTGTTGCCGCAGGCCTCGCCCTCGCCGGTGCTCGCGCGGATCGTGGGGCTCGACATCGATCGGATGACGCCGCTCGAGGCATTGAGCTTGCTCGCCGAGCTGAAGTCGCTCGCCTGATCTGGCCGCGCTCACCGAGCGGGGACTTCGTCGTGCTTGACCTTTTCGGTGGCGACGAGAACCATAGGTGAACGATGCGTGGGCTCGCGCTCGCAGGATTGGTGGTTGCCGGTTGCGGTCGGCTGGGCTTCGACGGCGATGCCGCGCGCGCGGACGATGTGATTGCCCTCGACGCCGGCGATCCGACGCTGGCGCTGTGGTTTTCGTTCGACGGTGGGTTTGATGAATTGATCAGCGGTCGCGTGGCAACCTGCACGCCGGCGAGCACCTGTCCCACGATCGTACCTGGCAAGCACGGGATGGCGGTGCAGTTCGATGGCATCGATGACTGCCTGCAGCTTCCGGACGATGGCGCGACCGATACACCGGTGTTCACGCTCGCTGCGTGGCTGAACCAACCGGAGTACGGGGAGTATTCGCCGTTCGCGAAGCCGTTCGCCGTGCAGACGACGATCTTCAACAGCTGGCAGATCGAAGAGCACACGGCGGCGACGCTCGGCTTCACGACGCACGATGCAGGACGTCACGACGTGATGCTGATCAGCGAGCCATCGGTGGGCGTGTGGCACCACATCGCGATGACGTTCGACGGTTCGCAGAAGCAGATCTATATCGATGGCGCGCTCGCGATGACCCAAGGCGAGCCCGATGCGGTCCAGTTCGATAGCGGACCGGTCCTCGTCGGCTGTGACATCAACGGCGGCGTTCTCGCTTATCCGTACAAGGGCGTGGTCGACGGCGCCCGGTTCTATCGCCGGGTTCTCGGCGTCGCTGAGATTGCGGCGCTGGCGCAGTGACCGGCCGCCGCGAACGTCGCGAGACTCCAATGCCGGTCAGATAGCGTTGACCTTGACGTTGACCTGAACTTGAACTTGAACTCCACCGCCGACGTTGTCGTGGACAGGCGGCGAGCGGATCCATCGGATCGTTGACTGCAACACGACGACGCAGAGCGAGGCTTCGCTGCGGTCGTATGACAGATCTGACGACGTCTATGTCGACGTTGTTCGTTCAGGTTCAGGTTCACGTCTCTCGATCCCGCACAAGTTTCCGGATCAATTCGGTGAGTTAGGGGTTCTCGAGGAGAAAACGTCATAGGGGCGTGATCCAACTGATCATGCCCGAACGTCTCGAGAGAGGTTCACGTCGACGTGACGTCGACGTCAAGGTCAACGTGTTTTGCAGTAGCCGCTTTGGCCCTAGATCTGAGTTCGTTGTGCGGCACCCATTGCGATGGCCCGCGAAGCCGCAACACCATGCAGATCCACTTGGACAGGTGCGCTCGGCATCATGTAGGCATGAAGACTTCACGACAGCACACGCGTTGTGGGCGCGAAGCCCCAAGCCCTCTCGATAGGGGGCTGACGCCCTGACCGATCTCGCGACCAAGTCACTGAATCGCAAGCGTTTCGGATTGGCCTGCTCCTTGTACTAGGGTCCTTCACCGTTTTTCAGGAGGAGCACCTAGTGAAGCAACACATCAAGAGCATCGCGATCGGCGCCGCGCTGTTCACCACGGCGGGCCTTGGCTGCGGCGGGAACGACAACACCGGACCGCTCGGTAATGTCGACTCCCTCGTCATCCTTCAGCGCCCCAAGCGCAACGACATGGGTGACATCTTCCAGTACACGTCCTATGTGGCGGGTGCACGGCTCGTCAAGCTGTCGCCGCCGACAGCGGACGGCGTGCAGACGACGATCTGCTGCGACAAGGCGGGCGCCGAGTTCGCCAACATCGACATCTCGTCGTACGACCTCTCGTTCGACGCGAAGCAGATCGTGTTCAGCGGCAAGCTGAGCGACAACTCGCGCTATGGGTTGTTTATCCAGAACCTGTCCGACGGCAGCGTCGCTCAGCTTCCGACCGACAGCCAGCGCGACTACGTGTCGCCGATCTTCCTGCCGGGCGACAAGATCATGTTCACGACGAACGCCATCGTCGAGCCCGGTGCGCCGCAGCACCGCGACGAGTACGAGCGTGGCACCACGATCCAGGTGGGCACCATAAACGTCGATGGCACTCACGAGGAGCTTGGCCCGCGCAACCTGTCGCACCGCACCGCGCCGAGCCTCGCCTCGGATGGTCGCGTGATCTTCACGCAGTGGGATCACCTCGGACCCGAGAACAGCGGTCACCTCATGTTCATGAACACGGACATGACGGAGCTCCGTGAAGCGTTCGGTAAAGAAGGCACCGGCGCCTCGAACTCGACGCTCAAGGCGACCGAGATCGCACCCGGTCGCTTCGTCGCGATCGCCACCTCGCGCAACCGGACGATCAACGCAGGTGCGCTGATCGACATCCGCCTCGGCAAGGTCTCGACCGATGATGCAGGTCGCGTCGTCGCCAACAGCCTCATGTCCGAGGCGAACGCGAGCTTCGTGATGCTGACGCCCGACGTGCCGACCGACAACGTGCCGTCGGCCGACACCGTTGGTCGTTACTACGATGCCTTCGCGCTCAACGCGAAGGAGCACCCGGACCTGCTCGTGTCGTGGAGCAACGGCCCGGTCGAGTCGAGCGTGCTCGGTGCCGCCGGCATGTCGGCGAACTTCGGCGTCTATCTCTATGACACCGAGCATCAGCAACGCCGCCCGATCCTCGATGACCCGAACATGTGGGACATCTTTGCTCGCCCCCTCGCGACGCGCACCGCTCCCCCGGTCTCGAGCTCGCAGAACGACGCGGCGCTCGGTTCGCAGGCGCTGATCGGCTCGATGAACGTCTACGACTCGACGCAGCACTCGTTCAACCCGGGTGAAGTGTACGGCGTCCGCATCATGGAAGGTTTCTCGTCGGAGGAAGGCTTCCCCGAGATGTTCGGCACCACGATGTTCGAAGGCCACGCGAACCTCGGTGTCGCTCGCGTCGCGCCGGACGGCAGCTGGCTCGCGAAGGTTCCTGCGAACGTTCCGCTCCACCTGCAGAGCATCGACAACTTCGGTATGTCGATCCTGAACGAACCCGTGTGGTTCTCGGCGCGCGCCGGTGAGTCGCGCGTGTGTGGTGGCTGCCACGAGGACCGCGCGAAGACCACGGTCATCAACCCCGGTATCACCCAGGCCGCTGCGATCGGCGCGACGATGGCGATGGGTGACAAGACCCGCGCACAACGCGTGTCGAGCCTGACCGATCTCGCGAGCCCGACGGCGCCGCTCGACTCGCTCGTCGGCATGGCATGGGACAAGGCCGTGCAGCCGATCTTCGATGCGAAGTGCGTCAACTGCCACAACGGCGTCGCCGGCCCGGCGAACCCGACCTACCAGATCGTCGACCCGATGAACCCGGCCGCGACGTTCACGTGGACGTTCGACCTGCGGCCCACGCAGATCACGATGACCATCGGCACCGGTGTCAACGCCAAGATGGCGACCTACAGCGCCTCGTACTTCTCGATGGCCGGCCCCGACATGGAAGCCATCCAGAAGAACCACCTGATGGTGACCGGTACGCTGCCGTGCAAGGACACGAACAACCAGCCGACGCTCGAATGTCTGAGCCCGACCAACGCACGCGGTTCGTACGCCATCCGCCTCTTGAACCCGACCAAGTTGTTCCCGACCCCCGATGGGAGTGTCCGTGCATTCTCGACCGGTCCGGGCGCGACGCCGCACTCGGTGACGCAGAGCTTCACGGAGCTCACGCCGGCTGAGATCTACAAGCTGATCCTCGCGGCGGATATGGGCGTCAACTACTTCGCCCGCGAGAACAACCCGCACGACAACACGTACTAACCCCCGCGGAAAAGGAGATACCCATGAAGAACATCAACAAGTTCGCCGCGGTTGCTTTTGCCTTCGTCGCGTCGATCACGGCCTCGGTCACCCCGGCACTCGCCGGCAAAGACGGCAGCAACGCGAAGATCGTGTCGGCGGTTCGTTCGGGTTCGGTCGACGCGATCGTCGCGGAGGTCGAGCGTGCCGAAGCGCTGATGTGCGAAGAGTGCATCCAGACCATCACCAACCTGACCGAGGACAATCGGTTCGCCGTCCGCGAAGTCGCGGCCTGGTGGTTCGCGAAGCGGCCGCAGATGCGCGAGCTGATGGCGTCGCAGATGATCGACGATCTCGGCACCGGTGATTCGTTCCACGTTCGCAACGCCGCCGACTTCCTCGGCGGGGTGCGCGAGTACACGGCGCTGCCGGCGCTGCGGACGACCATCACGCGCAGTGGCCTGTCGAGCGAAGCGAAGCTCGCGATCGTTCGCGCGGTGGGCTTCATGGCTCACCTCTCGGGCAACTCGATCCTGCAGACCGCAATGGGTGATGCCGACGCGACGGTGCGTGCAGCAGCCATCGTGGCGTGGCGCGATGTGCTCGGTCAGATGAGCGTGACGCCGATCGAGTCGCGCCTTGGCGATAGCGACGCCGGCGTGCGTGCCGAAGCCGCGACCGTGCTCGGCGCGTACGGCGATGCAAACGTCGCGGCGACGCTCGAGCAGCTCGTCGTCAGCGATCCCGACGCGTTCGTGCGCCGCAATGCAGCGTGGGCGCTTGGCAAGATCGGCCAGGCGAGCTCGCGTGACGCGCTGACGAAGGCGAGCGAGGACAAGTCAGGTCTCGTGAAGCTGGTCGCGAAAGCCGCGCTCAGCTCGTTGCACTGATCACACGTCATCACACGCTGTGGAGTGATCGAAGCCGCGCCCGCAAAGCGCGGCTTTCTGTCGTCACCCGAACGCGCTGACTTTACCCGAACGCGCTGACCACGCGGCGCGACTCCTCGACGGAGACACGATAAGATGATGATCATGGAACGAAGGGACGTTCTCGTCGGTATCCTCGTATGCGTGGTGGGTTGCGGCGACTCGCCGCCCGGCAAGACCTACTTCGAGCGCAACATCGAGCCGATCCTGCAGCAGAAGTGCGCGGGCAACACGTCGGGTTGTCACTCGATCAACGCAGCGGCCTCTGATCCCTATCAGTTCGCCGCCGGCAACCTCGATGTCACGTCGTTCGAGAAGATCCAGAAAAGGCGCGACGTGCTCGAACGGTTTGGCGCATACCCCAAGCCGCTGCTGCTGATCAAGGCCGTCGCACCCTCGGCGCCAAATCCGATGGATCCGAACAAGCTGCTGTTCCAGTACGGCAGCAAGTTCTTGCCGATCGACGTGCTCCACGGCGGCGGCTCGGTGATCAACGTCAGCTCGGACGCTTACTTCGCGCTCCAGACGTGGCTCGACAACGGCGCGACCGAGAACGGGCTCAAGCCCGCGACGCCGGCGCAGACCGGCAACGGAACCTGCTCTAAGGCCACGCCATCGGGCTTCGATCCGACGCCATACACGATGAACGCGAACTTTACGAAGTTCAAGGATGACGTCCAGCCGGTCCTCAAGGACCACGGCTGCACGTCGAGTAACTGTCACGGCGCGCCGCAGTCGGACTTCTACATCACGTGCGGCGACGACGACACGCAGCTCGCCTTCAACTTCAGCCAGGCATGGTCGTTCGTGAACATGCCCGTCGACGATTCGCAGATCCTGCGCGTTCCCCTCGCCGTCAGTGCGGGCGGACGCGGGCATACCGGCGGCGATCAATTCTCGGACACGGGCGACGGCGACTACACGAAGCTGCGCGACTGGGCCAACGCGGTCGGCGTCCTCGATTTCGCAAAAGGCGATCCGGTCAAGACGTTCTTCAAAGACAACGTGCAGCCGATCCTGCTCCAGCGCGGCTGTTCATTTCAGGCGTGCCATAGCCCGGCGGCGACGAACGACTTCAAGCTGCGCTCCGGCACGCAAGGCTTCTTCTCCGCGGTCGCGCTCGAGCGCAACTACGACCTCCTGAAGAACAACTTCATGGCGCTCGAGTTCCCGGATGCGCGGCGTGGTCGCGCCGTCGCGAAGGCGATCCTAGGCGATGACTTTCGCATCACGAGCATCGGCGGTATCGCGCATCGCGCGGGGGCCGTGCTCGAGACGCCGGGCGCAACGGCGTCCGACCCGACCTTGTGTCCGCCGTGGAATGCGGCGACCTCGACACCGTTCTGCACGATCCAGGAGTGGATCAACCGCGAGCGCGCGGCGATCCCGACGACCGTCACCGCGATGTCCGCGGGTGATCCGGTGAGCCTCGTTTATGTCGAGCGCGCACAAGGATCGTCGTCGGCCGGCCGGCTCGAGTTCGATACGTTCCAGGGCACCGCCGATCTGCGGGTCGCGAACACGACGTTCGCGGCAGGGCAGGCGATCACGCCTGTCGACGTCGCGACGAGCACGTCGCTGCTCGGTGGCTGTGCGGGCGCGACCGCGGGCGCGGTCGATGTGCAGGCGCCGGACGTCGCCAACGACGGCACGCGCGTCGTGTTCGCGATGCGCCGCAGCACGAGCGAGCCGCTGACGCTGTGGACGGTCAACATCGACGGCACGAGCTGCAGCCAGCTCTTGCCGGCACTGCCCGACAGCAACGGGATCAAGGTCCACGACTTCGATCC
Source organism: Myxococcales bacterium (assembly GCA_028287115.1). Taxonomy (GTDB): domain Bacteria; phylum Myxococcota_A; class Polyangia; order Haliangiales; family Haliangiaceae; genus JABFXX01. The sequence continues at coordinate 3,022 of JAQBQF010000122.1, read as the reverse complement.
CGCGTGGTCGCCCGACGGTACGTACGTCGTGTTCGCGTCGACGCGTGGCAAGGCGGGCGCGACGCTGTCACGCAAGCGGTTCTTGCCGCAGTCGGATCTATGGCGCGTCAAGCTCGCGGACAAGTCGCTCGAGCAGATGACGTTTCTGTCGAACTCGGAGATCAGTCCGCAATTCATGCGCGAAGGTCGCGTGACGATGACGACGGAGAAGACGAGCGATACCAGCAAGGGCATGCTCACCGGCGGCTTCTATCAACTCTCGGGACGCCGCATCAACTGGGACCTGACCGATTACCACCCGCTGCTCGCGCAACGCGCAGATTCGGCGTTTGGCGATCCGGCGATGCCGGCGGCGATGAGTCCGTCGATCGGGTACTCCTCGGCGACCGACATCCGTGAAGCCAACAACGGCGACTTCATGCTGGTCCTCTCGGATGTCGCGGCGAACGGAAAACCCGTGCTTCCCGGCGGCGCCGGCGCGCTCGGGATCTTCAATCGCAGCATCGGTCCGTTCGAGGCAGGGCGCACGGACGCCGGCTATCTGCCGTCGCTGAAGATCATCGACGGCAACAGCGCGACCGGACATACGGGCGCGACCAGCGGTTATCGCTCTCCGTTCTATCTGCCGGATGGCTCGATCATGGCTTCGTACGCCGCGAATCTCGGGCAACTCGATTTCCGGATCGTCTCGGTCAGCCCGCGCACGGGCGCCCGCACGACGCTGGTCACCGGTAGCCCCGGAAACAAAGTTCAGGTCGACGCGGTGCTCGCGTACAAGTTCCCCGCGCGCCAGACCTACAGCAATCGCCGCCAGCTCGTGTTCGGCGGCACGACGACGATGGACACCGGGCACGCGGTCGTTCACATGCCCGACGCGCCGATGGTGTTCACGCTCCTGACGGCAAACCTGCGGCGCGGTCGCCCTGTCGATGCGTTCCGCACCGCGAAGTATCTCGCCGTGTATTCGGAAGATAAGTGCGGCGCCGGATGCACCGCGAACACGAACGGGATCTTCCAGGCGCGTACGCTGCTCGGTACCGCGCCGCTCGCCGATGACGGTTCGGTAAAGATCCAGGTGCCGTCCGGAACCGGCGTCGTGTTCGAGCTCCAGGATGCAAACAAGCAACCGATCATCACGATGGGCGAAGAGCATCAGATGGGACCCGGCGAGCAGATCTCGATGGGCATCTCGCAGAAGCTGTTCGACGCCGTGTGCGGCGGTTGCCACGGCTCGGTGACCGGTCACGAGCTCGACATCGCGGTGACCGCCGATGCGCTCACCGGCGCATCGCAGTCGCTCTCGGCGAGCGCGCCGCCAACCGCAGTCGGCAACTAACGGCGTTACTTCTTCGTACCGCCGCTGCCACCCTGGGCTTTGATCACCGCGTCGACGGCGCCGCCGTTCGACTTCACGTCCGGGTGATCTTTGCCCTCGGGATCGATCACGGCCTTGATCACCGAGCTCGTCTCGGCCTTCGGCGCGCGCTTCGCGTCGCGGAGCGGCTCGAGCTCTTTGACGACTTTCGGATCCTCGATCGCGAGTGCGATCGCGTCGTACGTCTTCAAGTGATCGACGGCGCGCACGTCGAACTCGTTCGTGCGCCAGGTGATCTTGCCTTCTTCGATGTCGCCGGGGCCGTACTTGCCTTCCATCACGGCCTTGAACGTGTCGAAGTTCTTCTTGTCCTCGGGGAGGATCGAGACGTCGAGCGAGACGAACATCTTGTAGAGCTTGCCGTCGCGGAAGAAGAAGAACCGGCGCTGATTCTTACCGGCCTGGTTCTCCCAGCGCTCCATCATCGACTCGCCCGTGCCGTGCGCGAACTCGTTCTCGACGATCGAGACGTCCCATCCCGTCTTCTTGCCGTCGAACGCGACATACGTGCTCGAGGCGCGCGCGAGCTCTTCCTTCCGGTCCTTGCGGAGGCGATCCTGGGCGGAGATGTCGGAGGTCGCCTTGAGCTTGTCGTCGTAGCGCTCGTCGATCTGCTTCTGCAGCACGCCGAGCACTTCGTCCTTCGACATCCCGAACTTGAAGCCGCCGTAGAGATCCGCGAGTGCCTTCTTGTGCTCGGCGTTCGGCGGCGGAACGAGCTTCTTCCGCGGCGCGGGAGGCGCCTTCTTGGCGGTCTTTGCCGGCGCGGGCTTCGAATCGCCCTTCGCGAAGGCGGCCGTCGACGAAGCTGCGAGGAGCGATGCAAGTACAACGGTGCGGATCCGCATGAGACCTCCGACGTCCAGGACGCCCAAAAGATTCACTACATGAAGAAGGAGAACTGGGTGCCTTTGGCGGCTTCGGTCTGGAGGCGCGTCTCGAGGCGGTTGCCGTCTTCGAGCAGGCCGCCCGCGGGCTTGCCGTCTGGACCGGTCTTGCCGTGGACGAGCTCGTAGATCGTCTTCATCCGCTTGGCGTAGAGCACTTCCGACGCGGTCGGCTCGCCACCTTTGATCACGCCGTCGCGCACGCCACCCGGCAAGAGCAGGATGATGCGCTTGGTCGGCACGCTGTCGGCGCCTTGCGACGCGATGTCGCCCTTGGTCCAGGTCGCACCCGGCTCCGTGCGATACGCGTACGCGCTCGGCGACTCGCCGTCGCACTTGCCGCTACTCGAGATCTTGTCACCGCAGTACGGCGGGCCGAGCTCGACGATCTTCGCGCCGAACTCCGCGCCCTTGTCGGTATCGGTCGGCGCCTGGACGAGGATCGCGTAACGCAACGGATCGGGCCGCCCCGCGAGCGCGGCGTTCTCGCCGTCCTTGACGTTCGCCGCGTCGGCCTTCTCTTTGCCTTTGGCGTACGCGAGGTCATCGCTCTTCGCGGACTTCACGTGATTGTCGAGGAGGTTCTTGACCTCGGCGATCCCGGCATAGAACGCCAGGATCTGGCCGGCGAGCTCGGTGTTGCTCTTGTTGTCGCGCGGGAGCGCCATCGCCTGGAACACGACTTCCTTGACGTCGAGCTTCAGCGCGATCTGTTCGAGCTGCTTGTCGATCGAGCTGTCCGGCCGGAAGTTCTTCTTGG
>JAQBQF010000108.1 GCA_028287115.1 Myxococcales bacterium | reverse complement strand
TCACCGAAGCGGCACGGCGTCGAGGTCGAGTCCGACATCCTCTACGGACCGCACGACGAGTTTCATCGGCTCGACATCTATCGTCCGGTGCATCGCCCGAAGCCGTGGCCCGTCGTGTTCTACGTCCACGGCGGAGCGTTTCATCTGCTGTCGAAGGACACGCACTGGCTGATGGGCCTCGTGTTCGCGCGGTTCGGCTATCTGTGCGTCAACATCAGCTATCGGCTCGCACCGAAGCATCCGTATCCCGCGGCGATCGAGGATACGTGCAACGCATATCTGTGGATGGTCTCGCGGCTCGCGGAGCTCGGCGGCGATCCGAATCGCATCGCGGTCGCGGGTGAGTCCGCCGGCGGCAATCTCGTGACCGCGTTGACGCTCGCGGCGACGCAGCAGCGTCCGGAGAGCTGGGCGCGCAAGGTCTACGACTGCGGAGTCGTGCCGCGCGTCACGATGCCGTTCTGCGCGATGCTCGAGGTCTCGCGTCCGGAGAGATTCTCGCAGCGCCGACATTTGCCCTTCTGGGTCGATGGAATGATCCGGGATGCCGCGGCGTCGTACCTGCGTGGTCATTCCCCCGAGCCGGGCCCGCATACCGAGCTTGCCGATCCCCTACGGGTCATTGAACGTGCCGCGGGCGCTAAAGCCGCGGCAGGCCTTCCGCACGAGCAGCGGTTCGATCGGCCGCTGCCGCCGTTCTTCGCACCGGTCGGGACGCGAGATCCTCTGCTCGACGATACGAGGCGGCTCGAAAAAGCCCTCGGCACCCTCGGTGTGCCCTGCGAAGCACGTTATTACCCCGGTGGGATTCATGCGTTCCACGCGCTTGTCTGGAACCCTTCTGCGCGAAGATGTTGGCGTGATGCACTCGCGTTTCTCGATCGTCACATGCGGGAACCCGGAAGCCTTTGATTTGGACCTGCGCCGCGTAGCTCGTAGGATCAGCGCTTGACGCCTCCCAAACGCCAGCTCGGCCTGATCGTGACCGCCGCGATCGTGATCGCGAACATGATCGGGACCGGTATCTTCACGATGACCGGGTTCCAGGCGGCGAGCGTGCACGATCCGCTGACGATCCTCCTCGCGTGGGTGGTCGGCGGTGGGATCGCGCTGTGCGGTGCCGCTGCCTATGCCGAGCTCGGCTCGATGATGCCGCGTGCGGGTGGCGAGTACGTCTATCTGCGCGAGGCCTATCACCCGGCGGCCGGCTTCATGAGCGGCTGGGCGTCGCTGACGGCGGGCTTCTCCGCGCCGATCGCGGTCGCCGCGCTCGCCTTCTCGAAGTATCTCGCGACGCTGATCCCCGCACTGCATGCCGATGCGCCGTGGACGTCGGGCACGATCAGCATCGGCAGTCTCTCGGTCTCGGTGCACCTCGGCATCGGCCAGGCGATCGCGATGGGACTCATCGTCGTGGTCACCGCGCTGCACGCGTTCGATTCCAAGTTTGGTGGTTGGGTCCAAGCGGGCTTCACCGCCGCGAAGGTGCTGTTGATCGTGCTGTTCATCGCCGCGGGCTTCGTGTTCGGCGATGGCGACTTTTCCCACTTCGCGAGCCAGCAGGGCGGGTTCAGCAACATCGGCACGATGGCGTTCGCGACCGCGTTGATCTACGTCAGCTTCGCGTACTCGGGGTGGAACGCCGCCGCGTACATCGCGAACGAGGTCAAGAATCCGGAGCAGACATTACCGCGTGCGCTCCTGCTCGGCACCGGCATCGTGATGGTGCTCTACGTCCTCCTCAACGTCGTATTTTTCTACGCGCTGCCGAGCGAGAAGCTCGCGGGCGTGTTCGAGGTCGGCGATGCCGCCGCGCGCTCGCTGTTCGGCCAGAGTGCCGGCAAGCTGGTGACGAGCGTGATCGCGCTCGCGCTGGTCTCGTCGGTGAGCGCGATGATCATGGCCGGCCCGCGGGTCTACGCGGCCATGGCGATCGATCGCGCGCTGCCACGGCCGCTCGCGCATCATAACAAGCGCGGCGTCCCGCTGACCGCGGTGCTCACGCAAGGTGTGCTCGCGATCGTGTTCTGTCTCGTCGGCGATCCCGATGTGCTGATCCGGTTCGTCGGGTTCACGCTCGCGATCTTCGCGGCGCTCACGGTGGGCGCGGTGTTCATCTTCCGCCGGCGCGGTCAAACCGCCGCCTACCGCACGTTCGGCTATCCGGTCACGCCGATCGCGTTCATCGCGCTGTCGATCTGGATCGTGGGCGCGCAGGTCTACAACCGGCCGAAAGAGAGCGCGCTCATCGCGGTCCTGCTCGCGGTCGGCGCGGTGCTCTACGTGACGATGGTGCGCGGTAAGGAGCGGCTCCCCGACGAGTCGCTGCCGGTCATGCCCGAGGCGCGGGTCGTCAGCGACGACGATTCCAAGTAGCGCCTCCGAATCCGGCTGATCTCCGACGGCTCCGGCATCGCGTTGGCTATCCCTAATTCCCCGGTGCGTGGCACACTTGGCCCGTGCGCCGTGTCCCGATCATCGCGATCCTGATCTGGGCGACCGTCGCAGGCGCAAAGCCGACGGCGACGGCACCCAAGCCGGTGCCGGCGACCACGTGGGCGGACTGGGTCGGCGACTGGGCGGGCAAGCTGACGTGGCGCAGCTGCACGGCCGATGGTGCCCCGGCGGTGTCGCTCCCGATCGAGGCAACCAACGGTGCCGTGACGATCGATCTGACCGCGGCGGGCTCGGCGCTCGGCATGATGAGCCTCGTCGACGAGACCGGAAGCTTCATGGGCCAGCAGGCCGACATCACGGTCCACCTCACGCGCCACGCGGACACGGTCGAGCTCGCTGTGGACCTGACCTCCGGTTGTCAGGTGCGTGGCTCGCTGCAGCGCACTTCGGTGACCGGCATCGCGCAGTGCGATCGGCTCGTGGCGTGGGCGCAGATCGAGGCGCGTTGCACGAAGCTCGACCGCCCGCCTCTCGAGCTCGCGACGCGGCTCGCTCGCCAGCGCGAAACCTGGTCGAAGGCGCACGCCGAAGAGCGCACGAAGATCGTGGCGCAGTGCGACGCGCGGTCCACGAAGGTCGAGGCGGAGCTCGTCGATGCCGGCTGCGCACCGAATCCAGATCCCGAGATCGGGTTGCGCGGTGCCCAATGCCAGGTGCTCCGTCAGATCGCCGCGCGGTTCGAACGGTGCGCGAGCTCACCGCCGGATCTGAAGACGCGGTTTGGACAGAGCGCAGCACAGCTCGCCGCCGCGGCGCAGACCGCCGATACGTCGGCGATGCCGGTGGTCGACGCCGAATGCCGCGAGCTGCGGGCACGGATCGCCAGCGCGGCACAGCACTACGCATGCCCGTGATCCGGATCGTCATCGGCTGGCGCCAATTGCGCTCCAAGGACGGCGACGCGCGAGTCGTCTAAGCTCGCGACATGGGCACAGTTCGAGGGGCTCTGATCATCGCGGCATTGCTCGCGCCGCGTGTCGCGGCCGCGTTCTGCGGCTTCTACGTTGCGGGCGGCGAGCAGAAGATGTTCAACGACGCGACGCAAGTCGTGCTGATGCGCAGCGGCGCGCGGACCGTGCTGTCGATGCAGAACAACTACAAGGGGCCGCCGGAGGCGTTTGCATTGGTGATCCCCGTGCCGGTCGTGCTGCACGAAGCGGACGTCAAGACGCTGTCGACGGAGATCTTCGCGCACGTCGAGCAGCTAGGCGCGCCGCGATTGGTCGAGTACTGGGAGCAGGATCCGTGCTTGCCGCCGATCGCGCCGGACCCGCCAAAGCTTGTCCTCTACAAGGAGGGTGCGGTTCGCGCGGAAGAAGCCGCGAAGGATCACGGCGTCACGATCGAAGCAAAATTCAGGGTCGGCGAGTATCAGATCGTGATCCTATCCGCGAAGGAAGCGACGGGTCTCGAGACCTGGCTCCGCGAGAACAAGTACAACATCCCGCCGGGCGCCGAGCCGCTGCTCCGGCCGTACGTCGAAGCGAACTCGAAGTTCTTCGTCGCCAAGGTCGACCCACAGAAGGTCACGTTCGAGGGCACGGGACCCGATCGGCGCGCGGCGCTCTCGCCACTGCGGTTTCACTACGACGCCGATGACTTCACGTTGCCGATCCGGCTCGGTCTCGCGAACAGCGCGGGCACGCAGGACCTGATCGTCAACATCATCGCGCCGGAGCGCTACGAGGTCGCGAACTACCCAAACGTCACGATCCCGACCAACCTCGACGTCCAGCCGAGCATCAAGGATAAGTTCGGCTCGTTCTACGCGGCGCTGTTCGATCGCACGCTCGAGAAGCATCCCGGTGCGGTGATCACGGAGTACGCATGGCAGACCTCGTCGTGCGATCCGTGCCCGGGGCCCGTGCTCGATCCGTCGGACCTCGCGACGCTCGGTGGCAACGTGCTCGACGGCACCCGCGAGCGACCGATACCTGTCGTGAGCTCGAGCTTTGTCCTGACACGACTGCACGCGCGATACGGCAAGGACATCAAGGATGACCTCGTGTTCAAGCAGGCCAGTCCAATCGCCGGCGGGCGCGAAACCCTCGTGGCCGGCGGCCAGCTCGAACAGGGCGCGCGGCCAGACCCGATCAACAACTTTCAGGGTCGCTACGCGATCCGCCATGCGTGGACCGGGCCGATCCGGTGCGAGCATCCTCGGCGCGGCGAGTGGGGCGGCCCGCCGGCGGAGATCACCGCGCAAGCGGGCTTTGCCGCTCTCGGCACCAAGCCCGCGCTCGATCTCGCGTTCGCACCGCGCAATGCAGTCGAGCTCGCGAGCGCGGTGACACGCGACATTCCGGAGATCGGGCTGCGCGCCAATGCGAGCGACATCGTCGGTTCGTCGAGTGGAACGGTCGGCGGCGCGGTCAAGAAGAAGACCGGTTGCGGCTGCCAATCGACGGATGCAGCGGGTGGTATTCTGTTCGTCGGTGGCTTGCTCGTGATCTTGCGAACGCGGAAGCGCTAGAGAACCACGTTGACGCTGACCTTGACGTGAGGTCAAGGGTCAACGGACCGTCGCCAGAAACCGGTCACCGCGTTTTGTGACCAAAAAAGATCGCCTGATGTCCCGAGCGATCCCGCGCAGTTGGCGCTGATTCAACTTGATAGACCCCGGTTGTGGCGAGCGCGTTTTGAAGGCGAGAGGCATTCATGAATAAATCAGGGATCACCGTCGGCGCCGTGGCGCTGGCAATCGCGGCGAATGCGGGCGCGGCGCATGCGTTCTGCGGCTTTTACGTCAGCGGCTCCGGCGCCAAGATGTCGAACGACGCGACGCAGGTGGTGCTGATGCGAGCGGGCACGCGAACCGTGCTGTCGATGCAGAACGATTACAAAGGTCCGCTCGAAGATTTCGCGATGGTCATCCCGGTGCCGGTCGTACTGCACGAGGGAGACGTCAAGACGCTGCCAAAGCAGGTGTTCGATCACGTCGAGTCGCTCGGCTCGCCGCGCCTGGTCGAATACTGGGAGCAGGACCCGTGTCCGCAACCGGTGCCGAACGAGGTGCAGTACGAGATGGCGCCGCGGGCGATGGGCGCCGGCATGGCGATGCCGGAGACGAAGAGGGCGAACAAGTCCGCGGTCAAGATCGAGGCGAAGTTCGATGTCGCCGAGTATCAGGTGCTGATCCTGTCGGCGACCGACTCCACCGGGCTCGAGCAATGGCTCACCGATAACCACTACAAGATTCCGGCCGGCGCCGAGCCGCTGCTGCGGCCGTACGTCGAAGGCGGCTCGAAGTTCTTCGTCGCGAAGGTCGATCCGAAGAAGGTCCAGATGGTCGAGGGACATGCGGCGCTGTCGCCGATCCGGTTCCACTACGACAGTGACGAGTTCTCGCTGCCGATCAGGCTCGGCATGGCGAACTCGTCGGGTAAGCAGGATCTGATCGTCAACATCCTGTCGGAGAACAAGCGCTACGAGGTCGCGAACTACAAGAACGTGTTCATCCCGACGAACTTCGACGTCAAGAACGCGGTGAAGAGCCGGTTCTCGGAGTTCTACGCGGCGCTGTTCGACAAGACCGTCGAGGCGAATCCCGGCGCGGTCGTCACGGAATACGCGTGGACGGCGACCCAGGGTTACCACTGCGATCCGTGCCCGGAGCTCGACGTCAACACGACTGACATGGCCTCGCTCGGCGCGGACGTGATCGGTGGCAACATCGCGAACCACTTCGTGATGACCCGCCTCCATGCGCGCTACGGCAAGCGGGACATGAAAGATGATCTTCGCTTCAAAGAGGCAAAAGCGGTCACCGGTGGTCGCGAGGAGTACAGCAAGGCCGGCATCGAATACGGCGCGAAACCTTCGGAAGAGAACTACTTCCAGGGTCGCTATATCGTCCGCCACTGGTGGACCGGCCCGATGACGTGCGCGAACCCGCAGCGCGGCGTGTGGGGCGGACCGCCCGACGGCGGCGCCAATCAGGTGATCGCGGCGAGCAAGATCGCCTTTGCGCCGCGCGGCCGGATGGAGCTCGGCTCGGTGATCCAGCGCGACCTGTGGGAGATCGGTTACAAGAAGGGCACCGCGCCGGCGCCGAAGGCTCCGAGCGGTGGCGGCTTCTCGAAGCCACCGCAGAACGGCGCGGGCGTCAAGGCGATGGGCCTCGGCGCTGGCGCACTCGGTGCGATGCTGCTGCTGGGACTCGGCTCGGTCATCACGAGGCGCCGCAAGAGCTAGTCATGCGCGCTCGCTGCTTGATCTCGCTCGCCATCACGGCCTCCTGCGGCAGCCAGGAGCCCCCGGTGCGTCCGATCGCCGCGCCCGCGGTGGTGCTGGCGAGCGCACGCCTTCCGCGCACGCCGGGCGAGCATGCACCGAGCCTCGTCACGATCGACCGGACCGTCGCGCATCGCACCGGTGACGTCACGGACGGCAACATGCTGTCGGATGTCGACAGCTGCGCGAGCTGTCATCCCGATGCCGCGGCACAGTGGTCGACGAGCGCGCACTCGTTCGCATCATTTGGGAATCCGATCTATCGCGTTAACGTCGAGCTCGCGCGCAAGGAGCTCGGCAAGCCCGCGAGCCAGCACTGCGGCGGCTGCCATGACATGCCGCTGATGATCGATGGCTTGATGGCGAGCGATCACGTGCCAGCTGCCGATCTGCGAGCGCACTCCGGCGTGACCTGTCGGCTGTGTCATGGCGTCAAGAGCGTGACGAAAGACGGCAACGGCAGCTACGTGTGGTCGCGCGAACCGCTCGATGCGCCGACGATCGGCGATGTCGCTTCGATCGCTCGGCACAAGGCGCAGGTCTCCGTGAAGAGCCTGGGCACCGAGCTCTGCGTCGGCTGTCATCGTGGATTTCTGTCGCCCGACATGGGCGAAGGCATGCCGGTTCACATCTCGGGGCTCGACGAGCCCGGAATGTGGCGGAGCAGCGCATGGACCGGCAACGGCATGGCGCGCGTCGATAAGGTCGACAAGAAGACCTGCATCGACTGCCATATGGAGCGCGAAGCTGCGTCGAGCTCCGAGTACGGCGCGAAGGCCGGCAAGATCGCGTCTCATCGGTTTCTCGGTGGCCATACGTGGATGGCCTCGATGCGCGGTGACAACGAGCAACTGCACCGCCTGCAGGCGAAGCTCGAAGGTGCCGCTTCGATCGATGTCGCGGGTGCGCTCGTCGAGGATCGGATCACCAAGCAATGGCATCTTCCGGCCGACGGTGCGCCGGTGGTGCCGGGCACGCGCGTCTCGCTCGATGTCGTGGTGCGCAACCTGCTCGTCGGACATCGCTTCCCGGGCGGCGTGCTCGACATTCAAGATACCTGGATCGAGCTCGAGGTGACCGATCGCGCGGGCAAGCGGCTCGCGCAGTCGGGCTTGTCGCACGAGACCGATGCCCGCGATGAAGACACGCACGTGCTGCGTACGTTGATCGTCGACGAGAAAGGCAACGTGCTCGAGGAGCACGAGATGCCACGGTTCCGTACCCAGATCGCGACGCAGACGCTCGCGGCGCGCGAAGCCCAGGTGATTCGCTATGCGTTCGAGGTCCCGAAGACCGTGGCGTTGCCGCTGACCGTGACGGCGCGGCTTCGGCATCGCAGCCGCACCCTCACGATGCAGGCGGCCGTATGCGCGGCCGCAAAGACTCCCGAGGGCCGCTCGTTCATCGCGGGCGCCCGAGGTGCACGTGATGTCGAGCTCGATCCATGCAAGGCGCAGCCGATCACCTTGATCGCGCAGACCGCGATCGAGATCGGAGACGGTGCGAAGGTCTCCACCGCGCGTCCCGCGTGGGAGCGCATGTACGAGCACGGGATGGCGCTCGTCTCTACCGTCAGCGAGCGGCTGGAAGAATCGCGCGCGGTGCTCGAACAGGCGCTCGCCGCCGCTCCCGAAGGCAGGCCGCGGGCGATGATCCTCGTCCAGCTCGCGCAGGTCGCGTCGAAGCAGGGCAGGGTCGAGGACGCCCTCGCGCTCGTCGACAAGGCTCGCGCCCTGTTGCCGGCGCCGGGGCCGCCGGTGCTCGATTACATCGCGGTCGATGCGTTGATGCGGGTCTGGCGCTGGGAGGACGCGGTCGCGCCGGCGCGAGCGCTCGCACGGCAGGCACCGCAGAACGTCAATGCCTGGGTGATGCTCGCACGCTGTCTCGGGTCGGTCGGCGATGATGCCGCCGCGCTCGCCGCCGCGACGACAGGGCTCGAGCTCGCTCCGCGCGATCCGGATCTCCTCCGGAGCCAAGCGACAGCGCTGGCCGCACTCCATCGCCCCGAGGCCGCGGCTGCGCTGGCGGCGTACGACCGCTTCCGATCGCCTGACAATTCCGCCGAGCTGCGGATCTCGTGTGCGGCCGACTCGTTCCGCTGCGCGCGCGAGCGCGAGCAGGGACATACGCACGTCCTGCATCCGGTTCGTTGATCGGGCTCTCGAACAGATCGTCGGTGATACAGTCGCCGCATGCTCTTCGAGCAAATCCGTTGTGGCGGATGCCTGTCGTACCTGATCGGCGACGACGAGACGTGCGCGGGCATGATCGTCGATCCGCATCTCGACCAGCTCGATCGCTATCTCGCGACCGCGAACGAACGCGGCATGCGGATTCACTATATCGCCGAGACGCACACGCACGCGGACCACTTCTCGGCAGCACGCGAGCTCGCACGTCTGCTCGGGGCGAAGGTCGTGATGCATCGCAAGTCAGCGGCGCCGTTCGCGGACGTTCGCGTCGACGATGGCGAGTCGATCTTGTGCGGCAAGCTGCGGATGCGCGTGCTTCATACGCCGGGACACACCGACGACTCGACGTGCCTCGTGTTTCCCGATCGCGTGCTCACCGGTGACACGCTGCTGATCGGCGGCACCGGGCGGACCGATCTCCCGACCGGCGATCCGGACGCGCTCTACGACAGCCTGTTCGGCAAGCTGTTGCAGCTCGATGATTCGCTCAAGATTTATCCCGCTCACGATTACAAGGATCGATCGTCCTCCACGATCGGTGCGGAGCGGGCGTCGAACCCACGGCTTCAGAAGAAGCAGCGC
>JAQBQF010000085.1 GCA_028287115.1 Myxococcales bacterium | reverse complement strand
CGGCGACGTTCACCTCTGGTGGCACGGCAACGGTCACCGATACCTGGCATGCGCTCGCGACGGTGACGGCGACCTATACGAATCCCGGCACGAAGGTCGGCAACATCCAGCTCGATCGCTTCGTCTCGGATCTGCCGGTGGTCGCCGGCGGCGCGCTTCGATCCACCGCGACGATGAATCCGGCGGGCGGCACCGTCACCCTCTCGGTGACCTCGCCGCTCGCGTCCCAAGCCATGATGCGGACGATCTTGAGTCCGTGCGCTATCAACGCACCGAACTGCTCGGCGACCGGAAGCCAGCTCATCACGCAGGCCCTCGATTCGTCCCCGAGCTACGCGCTGGATATCGCAGCGAAGACATTGCCATGGCTTGGGACCACTATATATGACCCGACGACGACGATCCTCACGGTTCCTGCCACGGGGACCGGACCGATCGATATCTTCGAAGCGGATCTCGCTTACACCCGCAACAACACAGTCCTCCATGTCTGGCGCGTGTTCGGACCGAACATCATGGACATCCACTTCGCGAACCTATTGGCACTGCCCGGAGGCGAGAGCCCGATCCCTTGCCCGGGGACTCCCTGTACCGACGTGCAGGGAGTCCACCACGCGCGGATCGGCGACTCAGACGCAATCGGCGGTTATCGGCCCGCTCGGCAGAACGTGTTCGACTCGCTCGAGACGTGCGAGCAGCCGGAAGGATCGCCCACTCCGCCACCAGGAACGCCGGTGAGGCGCTACGGCGGCACGGTGAACCGGTTCATGCAATCTCAGTAACCAGCCTCGCGAGCGCTGCGACCTCGGTCACCGGTGCCGAGCACACCGGGCCCGTGCAGACGAACGCGCGCGCGCGCGCGCCATCCGAGCTCTTGCCTTCGAGCACCGAGGGCTGCGCCCACGGCCCCGCAACACACAGCGTCGGCGAATACACGCGACGCGCCGCAGTCAGGAGCTCCGCGCGCGACCCGCCGTCGGTGACGACGACGACCTTCGCGTGCACGTACAGATCGAGCGCGGCCAGCAACGCCGAGGTTGCCCAGGCATTCGCGCCCGTCGTCCCGGTCAGGCGTTGTGCGAGGTACCGCTCCGCGAGCGCGAGTGCCTCGGTGTCACCTGCGACCAACCCGACCCGCAGCAGCGCCTGCGTCGCGATCGCCGCACCCGAAGGAATCGCGCCGTCGTGGTGCGACTCCGGGCGATGCACGAGCAGCGAGTCACCGGCAGGCGCGAGATAGAATACGACGACGCCGTCGCTCTCGGCGACGAACCGCTCTCGGATCGCGCCGAGTAGCCGCGTCGCCAGGTCCCACCACGAGCGTTCGCCCGTCGCTTCGGCGAGCTCGAGAAATGCGCGCGCGGAGAACGCGTAGTCATCGAGCGTGCCGTCGAGCTGCTTGGTCTTGCCTTCGTGGAACACGCGGGCGATTCCGGTAGGCGTCACCATCTTGTCGCGCAAGAAGCCCGCGACCCGCCGCGCGAGCGCGAGCGCCGCAGGCTGCCCCGTCGCGCGCCACGCAGCGAGGAGGCCGGAGATCGCGAGGCCGTTCCAACCGGCGAGCACCTTGTCGTCGGTGCCGGGACGGATCCGCTTGCCTCGCGCCGCGAGCAGCTTGCCGCGAAGCTCGGCCAGATGTTCCTCCTCGGCCGGCGAGTGGCGCGGTGTGATCCGCGACAGCACGGTCGTGCGGTGCTCGAAGTTCCCCGCGTCTGTGACGCCGTACGCGTGCGCGAACACGAGCGCATTGGCCGGACCGAGCACCTCGCGCAGTTGCGCGGGCGTCCACACGTAAAACTTGCCCTCCTCGCCTTCGCTGTCTGCGTCGAGCGAAGACCACAGGCCACCGCCGGCATCCGAGAGCTCGCGCTCGAGGAACTCGATCGTCTCGGCGATCACCTCGCCTGCGCGCAACGCGAACGGGCCGCCCATCGCGACGACGTCTGCGTAGATCGCGAGGAGTTGCGCGTTGTCGTACAGCATCTTTTCGAAGTGCGGAATTAACCACTTCGCGTCGACCGAGTAGCGCGCGAAGCCGCCTCCGAGATGGTCGTAGATGCCACCTTCGGCCATCCCGCGAGCCCAGGCGTCGAATGCGATACGCGCCGCATCGCCGAACGGCAACCGGCCCGCGCGAGCGAGCAGATCGTGGCTCGAGCTCGAAGGAAACTTCGGAGCGCCGCCGAGCCCACCAAACTTCGGGTCGCATCGCTCGGCGAGCTGCTTACCGGACGCGATCAGCAGCGACGCGTTCAGCTTGCCCGCATCGCCGCCGAGTGCACCACGCCGATAGTGTTCGTCGACTCGTTGCAAACCGTCGACGAGCGCGCGGGCATTATCCTCGGCGTCCGCGCGGCGCTTGCGAAAGGCCTCTGCCATCGCCGCGAGCAATTCTCCAAAGCTCGGCCGCCCGAACTTCGGCTCCTTGGGAAAGTACGTCCCGAGAAAGTACGGCCGTCCGTCGGGTAAACAGAACGCCGACAGCGGCCAACCTCCGCCCTCGCCCATGACCTGGATCGCGTTCATGAAGATCGCATCGACATCCGGGCGTTCCTCGCGGTCGACCTTGATGTTGACGAACAGCTCGTTCATCAGCTTCGCCGACGCCGGATCCTCGAAGCTCTCGTGCGCCATCACGTGGCACCAGTGACACGCCGCGTAGCCGATCGAGACGAACACGGGCTTTTCGAGCCGCTTCGCCTCTGCAAAGGCTTCCTCACTCCACGGCCACCACTGCACCGGGTTATCGGCGTGCTGCCGCAAGTACGGCGAGCTCTCGGTCGCGAGGCGATTCGACATGCGCGCACCATATAATGCGGCGGTGCCAACGGCGATGGGCGTGATAGAGATGAGATGATGAAGAGCGTCGTGCGCGTTGCGACGATCGTCGACGACACTCTGGCGGAGGGGCCCGGCAGGCGCTGGGCACTCTGGGTGCAGGGCTGTCCAATCCGCTGCGCCGGCTGCTGCAATCCCGAGATGTTCGACGAGCGCGGCGGGACCGAGTGGAGTGTGGCGGATCTGCTCGCGCGGATCCCGAGCGAGGTCGAAGGCGTCACCTTCCTCGGCGGCGAGCCGTTCACGCAAGCGACGGAGCTCGCGGCGCTCGCACGAGCGGTCAAGGCGCGCGGCCTCACCGTGATGGTGTTTTCCGGGTACCCGCTCGCGGAGCTCCAAGCGCGCGCAGACGCGGCGGCGCTGCTGGCGTGTATCGATCTGCTCGTCGACGCGCCTTACGATCGCGAGCGCCCGGAGCCGCGACCTCCCGTCGGCCGGCGATGGATCGGCTCGACGAACCAGACGATGCACTTCTTGACGCCGGCGTATTCACCCGATGATCCGCGGATGCGCGAGGCAAACACGATCGAGATCCGGATCTCGCGCGCGGCGCTCTTGATCAACGGCTGGCCGAGCGCGCAACAGCTCGTGAAGCGGCGATGACACCGCCCGAGGTCTCCGCCAGCGAGCATGATCTGATCATGATCACACGCGCGCTGATCGCGCCGCAGCAACACGACATGTGGGTGCTGCTCTGCCGGTCACGCGAGTTGCCGCCGAAGATCGGACCGACCTGCGAGGCGCTCGTCCGCGAAGCGCTCGGTCGCGTGTGGCCCGTGCTGTGGCGGCGCAGTGGCGCGAGGGTGGAGACGTCGATCGTCGACGGTCGCCCGGTTCGCGGCCGCGGCTGGGAACGTCATGCGCCGCTGCCTCTCGAATTTTCCGGCGCGACGCTCGACGTGTTGCGCTGGTTGATCGCGACGCCGCTCGCGGTTCCAGTCTCGACGGTCCCAGCGCTCGAGAAGGCCACGCTGACGATCGGCGATCAAGTCGTGATCTATCTCGCGCTGGATGCGGCGACCGGAACGTCCGCGCAGCAGATGCTCGCTCGGCAGCCCATGGTTCGCGCCGCGCCGCTCGCATGGCTCGGCTTCGCGCACGTGTTGCACGATCAGCCCGAGCAGGTCGACTTCGCCAGCCTCGCGCACGGCGCAGGGCCGGTGGTCGTTGAGGCGCTGACCCGCGAGCTCGCGCACCGCTGGTACACGCTCGAGCTTGCGAAGCGATCGATGAGCGAGCCCGCGGAGATCGTCGAGCTAGGAGCGACGCAAGACGCAACGCTTGGTGCGTTCATGAGCGCCTGCGACAAAGCCCGACGTCGCGATCTGGCGGCGTTCGTGATCGATGCAGCGGCGCCGCTGGTCACGCGCAACTTGTGTCCTGCGCCGATCGAGCTCGACACCACCGCGCCCCTGTCGGCCCGCGCGGGCGCGAGGGTCGCCGCCGGCGCGCTGCTGCGTGCCGCGGCGCGCTGGAACGAATGGAACGAGCAGCACCGAGCGGTGCGGTTTATCGACGACGATTATCCCGCGGCGCAACTCCTACTTGGACGATTCGAAAAGCTCGGCCGAGCGGGCGCCGACCGCGTGGCTACGTGGCTTTCTGACCTCGCCTCCCTGGCGCCAACCCCCGCCTCGGCTACCATCGGTGCAGGGTGAGCCGCGCGATCCAAATCCGAGTCTCCGAGTCCGTCGTGCGCACGGTGCATGTCGAAGATGGCGTGCAAGCTCCGCTTGAGATGTTGCCGCTGCTGGGCGCCGAGCGGATGGGTGAGTTGCTCGCGAAGGAGCTCGAGGATCTCGGCTTCGTTCGCGATGGCAACACGGCGAAACGGACCGATCCCGATGGGATCGAGATCACGGTCGATCTCCGCGCGGCGACGGTCCACGTCAAGCTCGGCGCCGATGCAGACCTTGCCGAGTCGGTCGAGCTCGAGACGCGCACGGCCGAAGAGCGCGGCGCCCACGCTCACCGCGAGCTCCGCGACGACGCGATCGGTATCCTCGACAAGCGACTGACCGAGCGCACGGAAGCGCTGCGCCGCGAAGTGACCTCGCGACTCGAGCGCAAGCTCGGCGATCTCAAGACCGAGCTCGACGGCGCGATCGGACGTGCGACCGTCGGCGCGCTCACCGAGCGAGCGGGACAGCTCGGGCGAATCGAAGAGGTCATCTCCGACAACGCCGGTAACGTGACGATCAGGGTCAAGCTGTGACCAGGCTGCTCGCGGAGACCGACCTACCCGTCGAGCTCTCACCGTTCCAGGCCGTCGACGCTGCATACCCTTCCGAGCTCGCGCGATGCTACGAGGCCCTGCGGCGGCGACTCCCCGTGCTGATCGAATGCGAGAAAGAGCTCGCACCGTACGTCTATCGCAGTATCCGCGATCGCCTGAAGGTCGACGGCACGCGGTGCCTCTACCTCGACGGACGCGCCTCGGCGGATCTGCCTCCACCGCCGCCGGGTGTCGGGCTCGTGATGGCGATGATCCATCAGATTCGCGAGGTCGTGCGCGGTGCGGTCGGCGAGCGAATCGTGGTGCTGCCGCACCTCGATATCATCGGCATCGGCGCCGGCAGTGGTGGTCTCGGCGCCGAAGCGCGCGAGCTGATTCCGCTGCTTTACGAGAATCCCGAGGTCCTGTGGCTCGGCTTCAAGGATCCGGCGTTCCCGCTGCCGAAGCCGATCGAGAACCTGTTTCCGCATCGCGAATCGATCGTCGGGATTCCGCGCGATCGGCTGCGCTTCCTGATCACGCAGCGAGAAGCGCGCAAGCTCGGCCGCGGCTTCGATCCGTACGAGCTCTACAAGCACGTCTCCGGCGTCAACGCGGTCCGCCTGCGGAGGCTGCTCGCTTCGCTCACCGGTGAGGACTTTCCCACCGATCCGACGCCCGCGATCACGCAACTCCGCACGGCCACGCTGACGAATGACGTCGAGCTGCCGAACGTCGATCTCGAGCGCGACATCGGCGGCTACGGCCCGGTGAAAGATCGATTGCGCGCCGAGATCCTGTCGATCCTCGCGGCGAAAGACAAGCTTTCCGATCCGGCGGCGATCGAGCGCATCGAGAGCCTGATCCCGCGCGGCATGATCTTCTGGGGCCCGCCCGGAACCGGCAAGACGCTGTTCGCGAAGGCGATGGCGACCGGACTCGGTGCGGCCGTGCAGATCGTCTCGGGACCCGAGCTCAAGAGCAAGTGGGTCGGCGAGAGCGAAGAGAACCTGCGCGCGGTGTTCATGCGCGCGCGCCAGAGTGCGCCGAGCGTGATCATCTTCGACGAGCTCGACTCGTTCGCCGCGGCGCGCGGGACGTATCAAGGCTCGGGCGTCGAGCACTCGATGGTCAATCAGCTGCTGACCGAGATGGACGGGTTCCGCCGCGAAGAGCTGGTGTTCGTCGTCGGCACGACAAATTTCGTCGAGTCTCTCGATAAGGCGCTGCTGCGACCCGGGCGGTTCGAGTTCGCGCTGCACATTCCGTATCCGAACGCCGAGGATCGCCGCGAGATCCTCCGCGTCCACGACAAGCGGCTCGCGCTCGAGATGACCGAGCCCGCATTCGATTACGCGGTCAAGCGCACCGACGAGCTCGTGCCCGGCCCGTCCGGTGGCACGCATTACTCGGGCGATCACCTGCAGGCGTTGTGTCGTCAGCTCGCGCGGACGCGGCTGCGCGAGAACCTCAGCGCACCGACGACCCCCGCGGACATCGACCAGGCCATCGAGCGCTACATCGACATGCCGAAGCTGACGAGCGCCGAAGAGGTCGTCGTCGCGACGCACGAAGCAGGACACGCGGTGTGCTCGCTGTTCTGCAAGCATGCCGCGCCGATCGATCGGATCAGCATCCGCGGCGACATCGGCGGCGCGCTCGGCTATGTGCGCTACTCCGATCGCGCGCATCGCTACGTCGTGACCTACGCGCAGCTCCGCGACACGATCTGCACGCTGTTCGGCGGTCGCGAGGCCGAGGTGCTGCTGCTCGACGACGTCTCGATCGGCGCATCGAGCGATATCGAGAACGCCAGCGAGATCGCGCGCGCGCTGGTCGAGCGCTACGGTGAAGCAGGCACCGAGCTCGGGATCGGCCGCTGGGCACACGACGAGAATGTCCCGGTCTCCGAACACGCACGGTCTCGGATCGATCAGGCCGTCGGCAAGATCCTCGAGCAGGAACGCACACGGGCGCGCGACATCCTGACCAAGCAACGAGCGCTCCTCGTGTCGTTGCGCGACCTCTTGATCGAACGCAAGGTGCTCGACCGCGCCTCGTTCGCACACCTGGTGACCTAGCGTGGCAGACCTGATCTTGCGCCTGCGTGTCGACCCCGTGACCGGCCGCCGTGAGGTCGTGATCGATTACACGAGCGACGGCGATGCCTTGCCGATCGAGCACGAGGAGGATCACCGCCGGCTCGCGGAGAAAGTCATCGAAGGCGGCTTGCGCAGCGGCAAGGTCGAGGTCACGCGAGAGACCGAAGCGCCGGTCACCGAGACACCAGCGACCGGCAACGAACCGATCGCCGAACCGACCGCGACCAAGCGGTGAGCCGTGGCACTCGGGTTCCGCGATAGCGAAGCGCTGCAGGTCGTCCTGCGATCGGGACTGTGTCCTCCCGAGGTGCTGTCGCAGAGTGCGCAGATCGCGCGCGCCGGCGACGGCGGCGTGATCCTAGAGCCGGAGAAGGCGCTGTCGAGCTCGGCGCTCGCGAAGCTGCGGGCCGCCGGCGTCGTGACGGATGCGCGCCTGCCGAGCGATGCGCGCGAGGTTCGGTGCTGGGCCGAGGCCTTGCCACTACAGCGCACCGGCGTCGCGGAGATTCCGTCCCTCGTGCTGCTCGTCACGGAGCGCGCGACCGAGCTTGTCGATCTCGCGGCCGAGCTCGTGCGGCTCGGCTGCGATCGCCAGGAGCTGCTCGTCGCGGGCCCGAGCTGGAGCGAGCCAGCAAACGCTGCGGAACGGGGCCCGTTCGGCGTCGCGCGCGTCGTCGATCCGCCGACGTACACGATCGTGCGAGCGCTCGATCGCGAGCACGGCTTGCGCGTCTACGGGCCCGATCCGAGCGGCCAGGAGCTCGTCTGGACCGAGCTTGGCTATCATCACCCGCTCGCCGAGCAGCTACGCACAGAGGCCGGAACGTTGCTGCTCGTCGATCGCGATGGCTGGCGCGTGATCCCGAACGCGAGCTGGGCTGCCGTGGATGCCGCGCTCGAGCTGAGAGTTCCCGGCGACGACACGGAGCTGCCTTCGGGGCCGCTTCCCGCGAAACGCCAGATCGAGCTCAGGCTTGCCGGTGGACGCCGCGAAGTGCCGAGCCTGTGGGTGATTCGCAAGAACGGTCTCGCCGTGATCGATCGCCTCCTCGATTATTTGCCCGAGGAGATCGTCGCGCGGCTCACGTTCGCTGCGACAACCGGACCGGAGTCCCCCTCCG
>JAQBQF010000080.1 GCA_028287115.1 Myxococcales bacterium | reverse complement strand
CCACCGACCGGCGCTCAGTTCACCCGAGTGAAGGTGAGGCGTGCTTCGATTGTCATATCAACGGCAGCACCAACGGCGCGACCCACCAAGTCGGTGATATCCGGCCGCAGGAGTTTCGGCACCGCATCGATACCACCTCGCTGCGGGGCGTTAACATCCAGCGCCTGTTCGGTTCGCAACGCGCGCTCAAGACGGTCGAGGACTTCACGCAGTTCGAGCAGCGCGCCGCCTACTTCGACGGCGACATCATCCGAGCGACGAAGAAAGGCGTGAACCCGCTCGAGCGTGGCAGTCAGGTTCACTTCATGTCCGAGTTCCAGGAGATCCTCGATTTTCCGCCCGCGCCGAAGCTGCGCGTCGCCGACGGCAAGCTCGACCCGACGAAGGCGACCGCCGAAGAGCGGCGCGGCCAAGACCTGTTCTTCGGCAAGGCGCTCTGCGGCAACTGTCACCCGGCGCCGTTCTACACGGACAACCTCATGCACGACCTCAAGACCGAGCGCTTCTACACGCCACGCCTGGTCGGCGGAATGAAGATGGTCGGTGACGGCCCGATCAAGACGTTCACGTTGCGAGGCATCAAGGAGACGCCGCCATTCCTGCATGATGGACGGCTGATCACGCTCGAAGACACCGTCGAGTTCTTCAACCTCGTGCTCGAGACCCAGCTCACCGCCGCCGAAAAGCACGACCTGGTCGCATTCATGCGCGTGCTGTAGTCGGGCCGCGCTCTGGGGGCCGTCGCTACGCGATCGTCCGCACGACGCCGCCGTCGACCCGCACCGACGCGCCGGTCGTGCCGCTCGCGGCCGCACTGGAGACGTACACGATCATCGAGGCGACCTCGTCGGGTGACAAGAACCGCCCGAGTAGCGACGTTGGTCGCGCCTTCTCGAAAAATTGCTTCTCCATCTCGGCAGGTGTCAGCCAATGCTGCGTACCGAGATCGCGCAAGAACGAGGTGACACCCTCGGAAGCCGTTGGCCCCGGCAGCACGCTGTTGACGGTCACGCCTGTGCCCCGCGTCCGTTCGGCGAGCCCTCGCGCGACCGCGAGCTGCGCCGCCTTCGTCGTACCATAGTGAATCATCTCCACCGGTATCTGCAGTGCGGACTCACTGGACACGAACACGATGCGCCCCCAGTCGCGTGCGATCATTCCGCCCACGTAGGCACGCGCGAGCCGGACGCCGCTCATCACGTTCGTCTCGAAGAACGTGAGCCATTCGCCGTCGGAGATCTCTTCGAACGCGCGTGGTGCAAACACGCCGGCGTTGTTGACGAGCACGTCGACATCGGGCACGCGACGCGCGAGCTCCGCACATCCGGCAGCGGTCGACACATCGGCTGCAACGCCCGAGACCTGTGCATTCGGAACCTCGGCGCGGATCCGCACAGTCGCGGCGTCGACGCGTTCCTGCGTCCGGCCGTTGACGATCACGCTCGCGCGCTCGAGAGCGAACTGGCGTGCCGCGGCAAAGCCAATGCCGGCCGTCGAGCCGGTAACGAGTACGCGCTTTGAAGCAAGGCCGAGGTCCATGGCGGCAGTCTGGCATCGAGCGATGCGTGCGGCATTAGCGGGAGTTGGTCATCAGCGGGCGTCAGCATGCAGCGGTGCGGCGGCCGCGCTAGTAACACAATAAGGAGGACGCGCAACTCACTGGAAGGGTCAGGCACTACCTCTCGGATGAATTGAAGCTTATCGTGCGCCGTCTCGATGCTCCGACAAGCCTTGGTATTCGTCGTTCTCGGTGGACTTTCCTGTAGTAGACAGCCGACTGTCGGCGAATCAGCGAACAATGCGAAGGAGGCGTCGAAGCCCACGGCGGCCGCCGCCGCTTCGTTCCTCTGCACCTGGGATGGGCAGCAACACGCCATACGCGAAGTTGGTTTCAACTGGCCCGATGCCGTCTATGCGTTGTCGCTGTCCGAGGACGAGCGCAAGAAACTTCAAACTGGCGAGAACGAGGACACGGCCGTTGTCGGAGAAGCCTACTTCGTACGTGGGTTCGCGCCGATACCGATCAGGGATCGCCACGATGACTGGGGAATCGGGTTCTGGATTCAGATCTCACCCGGCGACTTTGCCGAGTTCGAGAAACTGAACCGAGTCGCGCACCCGAAGTACGCGGGCCGGATCGCTAATCAAAGCCTCTACGGTTCTCCCACCCTCGGCCTAAAGGCCGAGATGGAATTCACCCGTGAAGGGCGGCGACCGACCATCCGCTTCACCGATCATCGGCATCCCCTCGCTCGATTTCAGAAGGATGGCGTCGATGAACAAGAGTGGCGATCTTGGATGTCCGAAGCGTTTCACCACGGCGATGACGCTCCCAGGGTTGATCCCTTTCAAGCGACTCTAGACGCTCACGGATGGACCGTCCGCAATCCATCCGACCTCGGCAAGGCTCCGGTCAGCTTTCTGAAGCCGCCGGGCGTTGGCGATACCGTGAAGGTCGGGATCGGCGCGCTGGTCGCCGACGCAAAGGGTGAGATAACTACCATCAATGCCGGTTGGTGGATCCGCCTCGACGACGTTTCGCGCCCAGATCGATGGGGCGGAACGCTAGCGAGTCACATGAGAGTGCAGGCGACGCTTTCGCCAGGATCGCGAGTCTGGATCCGCCCCGAACAAGTGTTCGAACACGTGGCGGTCGGAACGAAGTAACGACCATTGCATGTCGGTGGTTCGCGTGCGCCGAGACGGAGTCACCTCATCCGGCGCAGCCAGCCGTTCGCCGAGCACGTCAGCTTGTAACCGAAGTTGTCGGAGTAGGTGTCGACGAGCAGGTTCGCCTCACTCGGCGCCGAGATCATCCGCCGAGCCCGTGCTCCTTCGTGATCGCCGCGTTGCGCGCGTCGGCCCTCTGGCACGCCGGCCTCGCCGAGACCCGCTCGACATAGGCGGCCACCGCGGGGCTCGCCGTCATCATCCCGAATCGCATCATGTAGCGGAGGGTCCCGCCGAAGATCACATCCGCGATCGAGAACATGTCGCCGATCACGTAGTCGCGATTGACAACCGCGCTCTCGATCGCCTTCAGCATCGCCTCGTACTCGCCCCAGCCGGCCTGCCCGGGCTTGAACGGCCATCCGCTCGCCTTCGCCATCGAGCCGGGCTCGATCACGGACGGCGCGAACAACGACCAACGGAAATACGCGCCACGGCGTGGGTCATCGAGGCGCGGCGCGAGCCGTCCAGATGCGTAGCGGTCGGCGAGGTACAGAGCGATCGCGGCGCTCTCGGTCACGACGGCGTCACCGTCGACGAGGACGGGGATCTTACCCATCGGGTTGAGCGCCAGGAGCGCGGGCGATTTCTGCTCGCCCTTTGGCATGTCGACAAACTTCAGCTCGTAGGGCTCGCCTACTTCTTCGAGACTCCATAGGACGCCGGCCGCGCGCGAGAACGGGTGGTGATAGAGCGTGATCATAGTGGTCTCATTATACGTGGTGCGCGAATGCCGCGCCGCGTGACGACTGTATCTGCAGGGTGGTGGCTACACGATGAACCATCGGCAGATGGCCAGAAGCGCGCTCAGCACGGTGCGAGCTCGTTAGCGGTGCGGACGCGGCCCGCGTTGCTGGAACTCGGCGACGATCGGCCCGAACGCCTCGGGCGGCGGAATGTTCGGAAAGCTGTGCGTGGCGCCCGTCGTCGCCCACGGAAAGCCCTCGGCGCGACTCGTCTCGACGAAAGGCACGTACCACGAGTGATCGTCGAGCATCGTCGCGCGCACGTTGACGAAGCCATCCATGCCCTCGGGCCGCGTGAATGCCCAGGACTTGCAATGCGGGCAATGAAAGTGGCGCGCAGGTCCGTGCAGTCCGCCGATGACCGGCTCTCCTTGCGTGACCTCGAAGCCGCTGGACGGAACGAGAATGCTAAGCGAGAACGCGCTCGCCGACATCCGTTGGCAGCCCGCGCAGTGACATGCCATCGTCACGATCGGCGGTTCGCTGATGCGCATGCGAAGGCGATCGCATCGGCAGCCGGCGTCCCACGGGAGATTCCACTCACTCATGTCCCGATGTTAGCGCGTGGAGCTCGCTTGCAGGCCGAGGCGCGGTCGCCCTCGCACTTGGGCGCGAGATAGACGCGATCTGATGTCCGGATCGGGTCTTCGGAGCACGCTCGCTCGTGGGACCGGTGGGGTGAGCACAGCCGCGCCACGTGTTGAGTGTGGATGGCCAATGGATTGCTCCTCTTCTCGACGGAGGCTCATTCATGAGGAGACTACTTGCTGCGCTCTTGGCTATCGGTGCCGCGCTACCGGGTTTTCCCGCACACGCCGACCGAGATCCCGTCGTGGTCGGGGTGTCCCCGCCGCCGGTGCGCCGAGAAGTCGTGCTCGCTCGCCCAGGACACATTTGGGTCCGCGGGCACTGGGTGCTCGTCGACGGCGCCTGGGAATGGATGCCCGGGCATTTCATTCGTGCCCGCCCCGGATTTGTCTACCTTCAGGGCCGATGGGAGCACCGTGGACCGGACTTCGTGTGGGTGGAAGGCAGGTGGCGACACCGGTAGGTCACGTGAGCGAAGCCGATCGACCTATGGTTCAAATTTCAGCCCGGCGATCGGCGCCGAGGCCCACGACCCGGAGGCTGCGTAGGCGGCTCGCGTGGCGAGACCTGCGGTATCGGCCGCACGATCGCCGCGGCGTCCGTCACGAAGAGCGACTCACCATAGTGTGTGATCCGCAGCGTGCCGGGGTTCCAGAGGACGTAGGTCGCCGTCTGCCCCGTGACGTTCACGTGCAAACACTGCTGGCGATGCGTGATCGAGAACGAGAACCGAGTCAGGCCATCGGGCAGCTTCGGAGAAAACTCCAAGCAATCGCCGTGATCCTTCATGCCCCCCAAGCCGAAGACGAAAGCGATCCAAG
Source organism: Myxococcales bacterium (assembly GCA_028287115.1). Classification (GTDB taxonomy): domain Bacteria; phylum Myxococcota_A; class Polyangia; order Haliangiales; family Haliangiaceae; genus JABFXX01. The sequence continues at coordinate 8,944 of JAQBQF010000080.1, read as the reverse complement.
CTCCCGACAACGATGCGATGTGCAAGCCGTCGCGGACGTTGTGCTCGAGGTCTTGCAGGTCCATGAGCGTTGCCTCGGCGGTATAGTCGAACGCCAGCCTGAGATGGCCGACTTCGGCCGCGAGCACGGCCTGCGTACACGCGGAGAGCGACGAATCCCGAACGGTGATCCGCTCGTAGTAGTCGAAGTTGCGCGTCCTCTGTTCGGGCGTGAACGCCTCGGGAAACCGCGCCATGGCGAGCACGAGATCGGGCTGTTTGACGACCTGTTTGCGATAAATGTCGAAATACGGAAAGTGAAGTAACAACGGGTACTGGTCGGGTCTCGTCGCGGCAAAGTCCCAGATCTCGTGGTCCGTGAATCGCTCTGCCTGAGGATGAATGCCGAGGCGCTCGTCATACGGAATCAGCATGCGATCGGCAGCGGCGCGCCACGATGCCATCTCGTCAGGCGTCACGCCGAGCTCGCGCGCCTTGTCTTGATGTCGCTCGCAAACCGCGGCAGCGCCGACGAAGTTTCGCCGCGCCATGAGATTCGTGTACACGTTGTTATCGGCGAGGGCACTGTACTCGTCGGGACCGGTGACACCATCGATCCGAAAGTGGCCTTGCAGATCGTAGTGGCCGAGCGAGCCCCACAGCCGCGCCGTCTGCACGAGGAGATCGACGCCAACGTCGCGATCGAAGCGGTCGTCCCCGGTCGCCCGCACGTACTGGATCACCGCGGCCGCGATGTCGGCATTGACGTGAAACGCGGCGGTGCCTGCTGGCCAATATCCGGAGCACTCCTCACCGTGAATGGTGCGCCATGGAAATGCAGCGCCGCGATGCCCGAGCGCCTGCGCGCGCGCCGAGGCGTCCGGAAGAATCGAGTGGCGCCAGCGAAGCGCGTCGGCCGCGGCCGATGGAATCGTGTACGTCAAGACCGGCATGACGAACGTCTCGCTGTCCCAGAACGAATGGCCGTCGTAGCCGCTGCCGGTCAGGCCTTTGGCGGGAATGCCGCGGCCCTCGGCGCGCGCGCAAGCCGAGAGCACCTGAAACAGTGCGAAGCGCATCGCTTGCTGCAGCTCCGCGTCGCCTTCGATCTCGATGTCCGCGCGCGCCCAGAAATCGTCGAGATAGCTCCGCTGCTCTGCCAGTAGGCCGTCCCATCCCGTCTGCCGCGCCGCAGCGAGTGCGGCGGCAACCTGATCGCGAAGTGCGGGCACCGTTCGCGACTCCGACCATCCGTAGGCCACGAACTTGACGAGCCGAAGCTGCTGGCCCGGCTGGAGGACATCCGTGACCACGAGCCGCGCCGAATCGGCCGAAGTCTCCGAAGCGGTGTGCATGCGGGGGGTGCCGCTCGCCAGATGGTTCATCGCCGCGGCCATGCGAAGACCACTGCCCCGCGTCTTGTGGACGAGAACAGCTGCGAGCTCGCTGCAGAGGTGCTCTTCACTCTCGAGCGGCGAGTCGATGGCGGCAGCGACGCGCGGGTCCTTCGAGATCAACGGCAACGGTAACGGCTCATTGGCGACGAGCTCGGACTGCACGACGATGTCGGCGGGTCCATCGAGCGGCTCGACCTCGTAAGCGATGCCGACGATGGCGCGATGGGTGAAGGACACGAAACGCGTCGAGGTCACGCGCATCGCGCGATGTGCGGGTGACACCCATTCGACCGTTCTACGCAACGTTCCCGCGCGCAGGTCGAGCAAGCGGTCGTGTGCGCGCAGCTCGCCGTAGCGCACGTCGAACGGCTCGTCGCCGACGAGCAAGCGGAGGATCTTGCCATCGGTCACGTTGATGATCGTTTGACCCGACTCGGGTGCTCCGTAGCTCGCCTCGGCGTAGGGCAGCGGGTGCAGCTCGTACATGCCGTTCAAGTACGTACCCGGCAAGCCATGCGGTTCGCCCTCGTCGAGGTTGCCGCGCACACCGATATGCCCGTTCGAGAGCGCAAACACGGACTCGGTCTGCGCGAGGTGCTCCAGGCTCAAGGCCGTCTCGTGAATCGCCCAAGGCTCGACGGAGATCCACGGGTGCTCGATCACGCGGCCTCCAACAGCGTCGCGAGATCTTGCACGACGACGTCGGCGCCGTGGTGGCGCAGCTCGGACGCCTGACCGATCCGATCGACGCCGACCACGTAGCCGAAATGTCCTGCGTGACCGGCCTCGACGCCGGCGAGTGCGTCTTCGAACACGACCGCTCGTGCAGGCTCGACGGCGAGCGCGCGCGCGGCCGCGAGATAGGTGTCGGGCGCGGGTTTGCCGGCGAGGTGCTGCTCTTCGGCGATGATTCCGTCGATACGGACGTCGAATAGATCGGCGATGCCGGCCGAGAGCAGGACCTCGCGGCAGTTCTTGCTCGAGGACACGACCGCCGTCTTGAGGCCGGCCTCGCGCGCGGCGCGCACGTAGCGCACCGAGCTCTCGTAGGTCGCGACCCGTTGTTCGCGAAGTAAGTGCAGCAGGATCTCGTTCTTGTGATTGCCGATGCCGTGGATGGTTTGCGCCGACGGCGGATCGTCTTGGTTGCCTTCGGGCAGCTGAATGCCGCGCGCGGCGAGAAACGAGCGCACGCCGTCGCTGCGCGGCTTGCCGTCCACGTACTGGGCGTAATCCTGCGTGGGGTCGAACGGGCGGAACCGCTCGCCGAGCGAGGCGGCGCGGGCGCGGAGGTAGTCGTCGAACGTCTGCTGCCAGACCGCGGCGTGAAGCGTTGCCGTCTGCGTGAGGACGCCGTCGAGGTCGAACAGGCACGCCTGAACGCTCGAGGGCAGCCCGAGCTTCACTTGCGCGGGCTGGGCGCCCGGAAGCACGAAGCGCTCGACCGCGTTGGCAAAGCCCTCATCGTCGTTCGAGGTGGTGACGAAGCGTGCGGATCGTTGCACCTCGGGGCTCGCGTTGCCCATGGCGATGCTCGAACCGGCGAGGCCGAACATCAGCACGTCGTTCGGCATGTCCCCGATCGTCGCGATGCGGGACAGCGGAATGTCGAGCCGGCGTGACAGCTCGCGCGCGACCATGCCTTTGTTCGCATCTGGATGGGTGACGTCGAGGTAATAGGGCTGCGAGCGCGCCGCCGAAGCGTGGTGCGCGACGCGCTCGCGCAGGTCGAGCTCGCAGCGTGCGAGCAGCGCGCGATCGTCGCTGACTCCGACGATCTTCACGGCATCATCGAGAACCGCGTGCAAGTCCGCGATCACCGTAGGTTCGAACTGCACGGTTGCTTGCTCGGTTGCGACGTGCGGCGCGTCGCGATCGCGGATGAACCAAGCGTCGCCGCGGTAGACCCAGACATCGAGACCGGCGTGGAGAAGCACGTCGACCACGTCGACCGCGACGGCGCGGGGCAGCGTCCGCTGTTCGAGGATGGTGCGAAGGTCGGGCTGCACGAGCAATCCGCCGTTGAACGCGGCGATCGGCGTCGTGAGGCCGAGCGGCTCGACGAGCATCGCCATGCCGCGCGGTGGGCGACCGCTCGTGATCGCCAGCTCGATGCCGCGTGCGCGCAAGCTCCGGGCGGCGGCGCGCGCGCGAGGCGTGAGCACCTTCGCAGGCGTCACGAGCGTGCCATCGACATCTGCGAGCAAGAGTTTGAGGTCGGTCACGATGGCCTCACCAAGCGAGCAGTGCCAGCGCGCGAGCGACGACGTTGTCGACAGAAAACCCGTATTCCTTCATCACCACATCACCGGGCGCGGACGCGCCAAACCGATCGACCGAGAGAATGTCCCCGGTCGGTCCGACCCAGCGTTCCCATCCGATCGAGCGTCCGGCCTCGACGGCGAGACGTGCGGTAACCTCCGCAGGCAACACGCTTTGCCGATATTCCGCGGCTTCGTTGGCGAACAGCTCCCACGACGGCATCGACACGAGGCGCACTCGCATACCGCGCTCGCGTAGCACCCGCTCCGCACCGGCGATGAGCGAGACCTCCGAGCCCGTGCCGATCAGGATGAGCTCGGGCTGCGTTTGCTCGGGGTTGAGCACGTACGCGCCGCGCCGCAGCCCGTCGGCCGGAGCGTAGACGCGCCGATCGAGTGTCGGCACGTGCTGCCGCGTAAAGATGAGCGCCGTCGGTCCCGTCTTGCGCTCGATCGCCACTTGCCAGGCACAGCGCGTCTCGTTCGCGTCCCCGGGGCGCAGCACCACCATTCCCGGAATCGCACGCAAAGCGAGCACCTGCTCGACGGCCTCGTGGGTCGGCCCGTCCTCACCGACGGCGATGCTGTCGTGCGTGAACACCCAGATCCCGTGCAGCTGCGCGATCGCCGACAACCGAATCGCAGCCCGCATGTAGTCGGAGAACACGAGGAACGTCGCACCGAACGGGATGAAGCCGCCGTGATAGACGAGTCCGTTGACCGCTGCGCCCATCGCGTGCTCGCGCACGCCGAAATGGATGTTGCGCCCGGCGTAGCCCCAGCCGCCGCCGACCGTGCCTTGCACGCCCTCGCGGGGACGGAGCGGAGATTCGAAATCGCCGTCTTCTTTGAGCCAGGTATAGGTCGACGGATCGAGATCCCCCGAGCCGCCGACGAGCTCGGGCACCGTCCGCGCGAGTGCCTGCAGCACCACCTCGGACGCCTTGCGGGTGGCCATGCCTTTGGCGTCGGCGGGAAACTCGGGGAGATTCGAAGCCCAGCTCGCGGGCAGCTCACGACGAAATCGGCGCTCGATCTCGCGCGCGAGCTCGGGGAACTGCTTGGCGTACTCGGCGAACCTCCGCTTCCAGCCGTCTTCGGCGGTGTTGCCGCGCTCGATCGCCGAGCGAAGGTGGCGCAGCGCGGGCTCTGGAATCAAGAACGTCGGCTCTTCCGGCCAGCCGAGGTTGGCTTTGGTCTTCTTCACTTCATCGACGCCGAGCGGGCTGCCGTGCGCGTCGAAGGTTCCCGCCTTGTCGGGTGAGCCAAAGCCGATCACCGTCTGCACGACGATCAGCGACGGCTGATCCTTCGTCTCGCGTGCCGCTTGAAGGGCGCGCGAAATCGCCGCCAGATCGTTCCCGTCGTCGATCCGTTGCACGTGCCATCCGTACGCGCGATAGCGAGCCGCCACGTCTTCGGTGAAAGCGAGCGACGTCGTTCCCGACAGCGTCACCCGGTTCGAATCATAGAGGATGATCAGCTTACCGAGCCGGAGGTGACCGGCGAGCGATGCCGCCTCGGCCTGCACGCCCTCCATCATGTCGCCGTCACCGGCGAGCGCATACGTGTGATGGTCGAACAGCTCGTGGCCGGGTCGGTTGTAGCGCGCCGCTAGATGGGCCTCCGCGATTGCCATCCCGACCGCATTGCCGATGCCCTGCCCGAGCGGCCCGGTCGATGCTTCGACGCATCCGGCCATGTGACTCTCGGGATGACCCGGGGTCAGGCTCTGCCACTGTCGAAACCGCTCGAGCTGCTCGAGCGTCATCTCCTCGTAGCCGGTGAGGTGCAGCAGCGCATAGAGCAGCGCCGAACCGTGTCCCGCCGACAGGACAAACCGATCGCGGTCGATCCACTGCGGGTCGGCCGGATTGTGCTTGAGGTAGCGGGTCCATAAGACGTAGGCCATCGGCGCCGCATCGAGCGGCATGCCGGGATGGCCCGAATTCGCTTTTTGAACCGCATCGACGGCCAAGAAACGGATCGTATTGATCGACAGCTGATCGAGCTCGCGTTGGTTCACGAAGATCCTCCTGCGATGACGGGGGTCCGCCAACAATTGGGCGCGAGGCGCTCTGCCTCGGAGGGTCCCCAGGTGCCCGGATCGAACTGATAGAGCGGCGCCGCGTCGCCGAGCACGGGGTCGACGATGCGCCATTGCGCCTCGATCGCATCTTGACGGGCGAACAGACCTTGGTCGCCACGCATCGCGTCGCCGAGCAGCCGCTCGTACGGCAGCGTTTCTTTCGCCGGGTCTTCGGACGCGACCAGCTCGGTGTCTTGCCCGACCATGATCTCCCCCACTGCGGCGCCGGGGCGGATGACGCGCATGCCGACCGCGATCGTCACCTCGGGCCCGAGGCGGAATCGAAAGTAGTCGGCACATGGAATGTGCTCGCCGAAGATATCTCGCGGCGGTTTCTTGAGCTGCACCACTACCTCGGTCACCGTGGCGGCCATCCGCTTGCCCGTGCGGATGAAGAACGGCACGTCGGCCCACCGCCAGGTATCGATCCTCAGCTCGACCGCGGCGAACGTCTCGACCGTCGAGGAGGGCGAGACCCCGGGCTCGTCGCGATAGCCACGATATTGCCCACGCACGACGTGCGCGGCATCGAGTGGCGCGATCGCCTTGAGCACGCGCGCCTTCTCGTCGCGAATCGCCTCCACGTCTTGCCCGACGGGGCCGTCCATCGCCAAGATCGCCGTGATCTGCAACAGGTGGTTTTGGAGGACGTCGCGAATCGCGCCGGTCTCCTCGTAGAAACTCCCGCGCCCCTCAACGCCGAAGCGTTCGGCCATCGTGATCTGCACGCTGTGTACGAATTCGCGATTCCACAGCGGCTCGAGAAACGAGTTGGCGAACCGGAAGTAGAGCAAGTTCTGCACCGGCTCCTTGCCGAGATAGTGGTCGATGCGAAAGATGGCCGACTCGGGGAATACCTCGTGAAGCGTCTGGTCGAGCGCGCGCGCAGACGCGAGATCGCGGCCGAACGGCTTTTCGAGCGCGACCCGGGCGTTCTCGGTGCAGCGCGCGTGTTGAAGGCCCGTGACTGCGGTCGCGAAGGCGCTCGGCGGGATCGCGAGGTAGTGCAGGGGCCTCCTCGCGCTATCGAGGCTGCGGCGCAACTCGAGGAAGCTCTGCGGGTCGCTGTAGTCGATCGAGACGTAGCGCAGCAAGCGAGCGAGCTTGTCGAAGGCAACGCGATCGACGCCCCCGGCGTGCTCGAGACTGTCGCGCACGCGCGCGTGGATTTCGTCAACCGTGCGGTGTGCTCGCGCCACGCAAACGATCGGCACGTTCAGGACGCCACGACGCACGAGCGCCTGGAGCGCCGGGAAGATTTTCTTATACGCGAGATCGCCGGTGGCGCCGAACAGCACCAACGCGTCCGAGAGCGGCTGCGAGCTCACGGCCGCTTCTCCTCGTGACCTCCAAATTCGAACCGCAGCGCCGACAGCAGCCGATTGGCGAACTCCGCTTCGCCGCGCGAAGCGAAGCGCTCGCCGATGGCGGTCGACAAGATCGGCGCGGGCACGCTCTCGTCGATCGCGGCCTTGAGGGTCCAGCGGCCCTCGCCCGAATCCGAGACCCGCCCAGCGAACTCGGTGAGCTCGGGGCTGCGCTCGAGCGCGGCTGCGGTCAAGTCGAGCAGCCATGATGCGATGACGCTGCCTCTCCGCCACACCTCCGCGATGTCGCGCAGATCGAAGTCGTATTGATAAAACTCGGGGTGGTCGAGCGGTGTCGTCTCGGCGTCGACGTCGCGCTTTGCTTTGCCGGCGTTGGCATGACGCAGGATGTTCAGGCCTTCGGCATAAGCGGCCATGATTCCGTACTCGATGCCGTAGTGCACCATCTTGACGAAGTGCCCCGCGCCGTTCGGGCCGCAGTGCAGATAGCCATGCTCTGCCGGGGTCGGCTCGCCCGTACGTCCGGGCGTGCGTGACGCCGCGTCGACCGGTGGCGCGAGTGCGGCAAAGATGGGATCGAGGCGCACCACCACTTCGCGCTCGCCACCGATCATCTGACAATACCCACGTTCTTTACCCCACACGCCGCCCGAAGTGCCGACGTCGACGAAGTGGATGCCCTCGGCGGCGAGCGCCTTCGCGCGACGAATGTCGTCGTGGTAATGCGAATTCCCGCCGTCGACGATGACGTCGCCGCGACCGAGCAGTGGGCGCAGCTCTGCGATCAAGTCATCGACTGCCGCCGCAGGCACCATCAACCAGATCGCACGCGGCGGTACGAGTTGGGCGACCAGTTCTTCGAGCGTCGTCGCGCCCAGGGCGCCATGCTTCACGAGCGGCTCGACGCGCTCGCGATGGCGATTGAACGCGACCACCTGGTGGCCCGCTCCGAGGATTCTGAGCGCCATGTTCGCGCCCATGCGACCGGTTCCGATCATGCCGATTTTCATCTGCGCTCTCCTTCCGTTTCCTGCTTCGCTCACGGCGGTCTCCGCACCTGCGTGGCCGCGGTGGCGTCGACCATCCGCTCGAGTGTGCCGTCTCGCGCCATCTCCCACGTGTCTACCCACCGGCGGTACGTGCGCGCGATCGCCCCAATGGCTTCTTGCTTGGCGATTCGCCCGGCAAGCACGTTCTGTAGCGGCTCCCAAAACGTGGTGCGGCCAACGGCAAAGCCGATGAATGCCGGCACACTCGCCGCCACTTCTAGCCACCGGCGCACGTGTGCGTCCTCAGCATGGCGGCCGAGCACGATGCAGCTCACGTCGCTGCGGCCGTTTCGCTGCGCCATCTGCGCGACGGCGGCGCAGTCGTCCCGCCGGTCGAGACCTTCGACCTTCCAGACGTCGGGTTCGACACCCGCGTCCTGCAACTCACGCATCGCTGTCATCGCCAGCGACGGGCGCAGCGTGAGGTCGTAGACCTCCGTGTCATGCGCCACCTGCGCGAGCTGCGCCGGTTCGGCCGGCACCAGGAGCTCGAACAAGAATCGCCGCCGGGTCTCGTTCAGATATCTGGAGAGTCTTCGCAGCCGCTCGGCCTGGCGCTGATTCAGCGCAGCGTCGCCTTGCGGATTATAGCGTACGAGCACTTTGCAATAGGTCGGATCCATCGCCTCGACGTGGCGAATGAAGTCTTCGCCATACTGAAATTCGAACTCCGCCTGACCGCTCTTCTCGACGGGGCACGCGGTTTTGAGGCCGCGAGCGTGCGCGTCAGCGAGAATCTCTCGGCCGAAATGCTCGTCGACCAACAAGTCGGCGCGTTCCTTCGACACACCGTCGTCGATCTCCTTCAACAGTGCAGCCTAGATGAACTTCTTGGCGGCTGC
>JAQBQF010000072.1 GCA_028287115.1 Myxococcales bacterium | reverse complement strand
AGGGATTTGAGACCGACGACCCTTACGGGATGGATATGGAGGGTGTTGGGTTGGATGACGAAGGTGCTTGGAATTCTCCGACATCACTCCCGGGTGCCCGAGTTGTAAGGCTGCCCTCGGCGGCCAGGAGTTATGACACGGACCCGTCGGCGCAATATGCTTTCCGGCAGCTTAGCTACGAGGACAGGCTCGCGTACAATTCGGGAAACGCCTTAAGTCCCAAATCCGCTGGTGGGACGATTGCGGACCAAGTGGCAGGCAAACCAACTAAATACGTCTCAGCTTCCGCTAGTGCTGCAGGTACCGAGCGATTTGACAGCGGAAACGGATTAGTCAAAATTGACGTGTCGAAGGCGATCAGCGGAGGAGCGGGATATGTCGAGCACAACAACGTGTTGCAGGCAGTACAGCGCGCGTTTGGAAGAAATATTCATTTCAAGAATGCTCAGAGTGCCGAAGAGGTAATGTTCAAAAATGGGATTCCGCGCGAGGCCTTAGAACTCATTCGTGATGGTCTGCAATGGCTGGACAACTAACGCTCAAATAAACAAACAGGGAATATGCCAGCGCTTTCGGAATATTCAAATGTGTATGATACGGCTCTCACCGTTATTCAACAGAAGGGCTTTCAGATCTGGTACGAAGAACGAACCAAGATGTTCTGTGCAGAACGAGAGGGGTGGGACTTTATGTCTCCATCTCCTTGTGGGTTGTTGGGACTCATTGCGATTTTCGAAATTAGAAATCCGCGCGAATATACCGAATATTGGTGGCGCCAAGAGTCTGGCATTGAGGCACGCCTTAGTCGGTCCCCTCCGAGACCCTATAAACCGATCTACGCTAAGAACCGCAAAGGTACGTGAAATACTGTTCGGAGGCCGGGGACCACACGACCGGCCGCTGCGCCCATTGAGCAGCGCCAGCAGACGGCACTCGGTCCACTGTTCGGCGTCGGTGCTGCCTACGGGATGGGTCGGCGATCGTTCGCGGCCACTGCTCGATCGAGTACACGGTCGCGGCCTCGGCCATCCGCTTGCGGTTCGGCTTCTCGCCCTTGGTCAGCCGGGTTTGGAGGCGTCGATCGCTTCGGCCGTCCTACGCATCGCTATGTCCGCCGATGTGCCGACGTGCCGACGTGCCGGGAGGTCCTTGTGCTGGGCGCTCCGATTTCGTTGCAATTTTCGGCAAGCGGCGCAGTCTCTGCACCCACAACAGATGCTGACACTGACCTAATTCGCGGCGAGGCCAGCTCGCCTGGCACGTATGGTGAGTCAGCTGCGGTTGGTGCTGGAGTGGCAGCGCTCGTAGGCGGGCTTGCAGGACCGATCTCCAGGGCGGTCGCCTCTCGCCTTGGCGCTACCGCCGGAGGAGAGGCTCGCGCAGTTGGGAGAGCCAGGGAATGCCGGGAAGGTCAACATTGATCCCGCCAAATTTCGGATTCTCTTCGGGCGCTTCGGGCGTGCTGGCGGAAACGCCCATAATATTGCACGTACAGCGGAGAACGCCGGCCAGCTAGCGCGGATCGGTATTTATGATAATCCAGAAGGTCAAGCGTACATGCGCGCTCACCTTGAAAGCGTTGGAGCCGACGCGTCGAGCATTTCAAGTAGTTTTGTCAATGAGTATGGAACGTTCCAGAGACGTGAGTCTTTGTTGGTTGGTTCCAGGGGGCTGCTAAAGTTGCAGTCGACTTGGCAGTTGACGGAAGACGGAATCCGTTTCATTACTGCCCCTTCATTCGGTGGGCAATAACATGACTAGAGATGTTCAGTTCTCGGTGCCATCCGAATTGGAACTGTCCGAGTTCTTCGAAACAGATCCAATTGAGCGTTCACCAGAGGACGGTTATTGGTGTTACGAGGTCATCGACAGGAATGGGGTCAAACTGCGCTTTTCGTTTAACCTGTACGAACGATCGGTGCAAACGGTAATTGAAACCGGTGGCACTCTTCTGGCTTGCATCAGTCACGAGGGGGCGACCGAGCTTCAATGTACTGGAGCAGTGCTGCACGGCCAGTTTAGAACTAACGATTCAAAAGCCACGTTGACTCTCGTCGTTCGCGATGCTGTGCGTGTGGACTGGAGCACATTGCGCACAGGTTAACTGAACATTAGGGTACCCTTCACGGGGCGCACTACGCGGCCGCGATCTGGGACGGAGCCTCGCGATCGTGTAGCCGGCGTGAATGGTGGAATTGAGATAGGAGAGTATGTGGCGGTTCTGCTTGCGGCAGGTCCTTCTCAACTCTGATCGATGCTCCGCTATGACCTTTGGTGTGCGCGCGCTACTGGAATCGGATCGTCGAGCCTGATCTTGCCGGGCAGGTAACGGATCAGCCCCGCGCGGTAGGTCACCCGCGCGACCGCGCCCGGCCGCAACACGAGTCGCAGACTGTTCTTGCCGCACTCGGCCGAGAACAGCCATGGATACGAGATCTCGACGAGATAGTCGCCTGGCGGCACGTCGAACATCTGCGTGCCCCACGGTCGTTTTTCGAGCCGACCGTTGAGCGCGATGTTCGGCTTGAAGAACGCGTAAAAGAACGCGAGCGGCGAGTAGCTCGTGACGACCTGAAGCTTTGCCATCTCCGACATCGCGGAAGTCTAGATGAAACACCGCGCCGCGGGCTCACGCGATGACGACGGACTTGAACGCCTTCGCGAGCAAGTACACCGCGTAGACCATCAACAACACGCCGACGATCCGCGGGATCCACGCGGCCTTCTCGCCGAGCACGTGCTTGCCCTTTTGCGTCAAGTACGCGACGAGCGTGAACCAGCTCAGGCTGCCAATGAACACGCCGATCGCGCAGACCACGCCTTCGAGCGGCCGCGCCTCGGGAAATACCGACGAGCCCATGATCACGACCCACGTCACGATCGCGGCCGGGTTCAGCACGATCAGCGCGAGGCCGACCGTGAAGCCCGACCACATCTCGTGCGCGGTCGCGCGCTCGACGTGCGGTGCATCCGGATGCGCCGGCGCGACCGGCTGACTGCGCGCCGTCAGAAACCCGTAGATCAGCAGCACGATGCCGCTGATCGCATAGATGCTCGTGAGGACGGACGGATAGTTCTTGAGCACCGGCGTCACGCCGAGAACACCGAGCGCCGCATACAAACAATCCGCGCACGCACCGCCGAGGCCGACCGCGAACGCGCGACGAAACGTATGGCGATACGCCGCGTCGATCACCGCGACATTCACCGGCCCGATCGGCACGCCGGTGAGCGCGCCAGCGAGCATGCCGATCACGAGGAACATCAGCACTGGGGAACCCCCATGCTATACAGCAGGGTGAACGCGCCTACTATGCCGATCATCAGGTCTTCCGCCAAAGATCCGGGGAGTTCGGGCACGGCGCGTCAAGAGATCCTCGCGCCCACAAGTGGGCCGAAAGTGACCTGGCTCGGCCACGCGACGGCGGTCGCGGAGCTCGGCGCTTCGCGCGTGATCTTCGATCCGCTGCTGCCCTGGCGCGCGCGTCGCGCGGGCCACGTCGACGCGGTGCTCGTGACGCATTCGCATGTCGATCACCTGAACCGATGGAGCCTACGCGCCCTTCCCCGCGAGGCGCATCTTGTCGTGCCGCGTGGCTGCAAGGCGATCGTCGATGACCTCGGGTTCTCGCGAGTCACCGAGGTCACCGCCGGAGATCAGCTCGATATCGGAGGCCTCGCGGTCGAGGCGGTCGGTACGCGCCACGACAATGGCCGCTGGAAGAAGACCGCGCTGCCCGAATGCGTCGGTTACGTCGTCAGCGGCGGTGGTGCGACGATCCATCACGCCGGTGACGTCGACTTCTCCGATCACGCGATCTTCGACGACATCGGCAAGAAGTTTTCGATCGACGCGACCCTGCTTCCGATCGGCGGCATGTTTCCGGTGTTCTATTACCGCAACCGGCGGCACCTGATGGATCAAGGCATCCACATCGATCCGGACTGCGCGCTCGAGATCTACGAGCGGCTCGGCGCGCGCGCGCTCGTTCCGATTCATTGGGGAACGCTCCACCTGCGGTTCGGCCTGCCGTCGATGCCGAGGCGCCGGCTCGCGAAGGTCGTCGCGGAGCGCAGCGTCGGCGGCGTCAGCATCCTGCGGCACGGCGAGAGCCTCGCGCTCGCGGGCAGGCCGGCTGCCGCTGCTCTAAAGCTATAGCCTCAGCGACTGCTCGACGAGGCACGAGGTGACCGCGACTACGACCAGACGAACCGCCAACGCCCAGAGGCGCCAAGGTCCGAGCGCGCAAGTATTGAATGAGATCGTTGGCCGAGGTCGACGTGGTCGGCTCTCGTCGAAACGGATGCTTCCGATCAACAAGCACTTTGTCCGATCTTGGCGCCTCTGCGCCTTGGCAGTTCGTCCGAGCGGCCGAGCCGAACTGCACGCCGTGCAGCTACAGCACGCCGTTGTAGCGCAGCACGCCGATCACGCCGATGGCACCGATCACGACGCCCATCGAATAGCCGAAGCGCTTGTCGTGCACCGTCGGGTTCTTGCCGTCGGCGCCGCGCAGCCGCCAGATCTTGAGGATGTCGTAGCAGAACCAGATCAGCGCGACGACGCCCGTCAGCGCCGAAAGAAAATAGTAGAACGCGTCGTGCGGGAACAGGTTGTCGCTCACCCGGCGACCTCCGGTGAAATCGGATCGATCAGCATGCGCTTGGTGTCGTGGGCGAGGACGATCAGCATCACCGGCACGAACAGCCAGTAGTAGAACGAGACCTCGTACCCCGCGGTTCCAAAGCCGACGAGATACGCGGTGTACGCGACGACCCGCTCCATGCCGTACGACTTGTAGTTCGCCGCATGACCGACGCGGCGGACGTAGATGCCGCGCATCGCGCTATTCGCGAGGCCCATCGCGATGATCAGCGCGACCGCAACCGGCGGCGCCCAGCCAAACACGCCGAGCAGGACGAGCGCGAAGCCGTAGCAGATGCCATCGGTGATCGCGTCGAACAGCTCACCGAACGTGCTGCGGCAATCGAAGATCTTCGCGGCAAAGCCGTCGACCTTGTCGAGCAGCCCGCAGATGATCACGAGCACGGTCGCCCACTGATGGTGATCGTGCGCGATCGCGTAGTAGAGCGGCGGCAGCGTCAGGTAGCGCGACGCGGTCACCGCGTTCGCGGGGTTGAGCTTCGAGACGACCCGCTTTGGCGACTCTGGGATTTGCGCCGCCATCGTCGCTTCGGCCGTCATGTCAGCCTGCCTCGGCTTTGTCGTCCTCGGTGACAAGCCCCGGATCGACGAACCGATAGCGCTTCCACGCGAATCGCACGCGCTGGAGCAGCGACACGTGACTCATGATCGCGACCGCCCAGCAGCCGGCGAGCAGCGGCCGCGTATCGTGGAGGAGCGCGGTGAAGAACACGCCGAAGCCGTAATAGATCAGAAACTCCGCCGAGCCGAACAGCCCGACGACGTCGACCGGATGGCCGATCTTGCCCTTCTCGCGCCAGATGTCCTGTTGGCTCTCGGCATAGATCGACAGCTTGATGATGACGTTCGTCAGCGCGCCGGTGATCCCGAAGCCGAGGACGATCAGGACGTGCGGATAATCGTTCGACAGGTACAAGCAGCCGCCGGCGTACATGATGCCGAGCACCCAGCGGTCGGCGACGTCGTCCATCACCGCGCCGAACGTCGTGCGCTGGTTGAAGTTGCGCGCTTTGTAGCCGTCGATGTGATCGACCAGGCCACGCACGAGCAGCAGCGCGAGTCCCGGCCACCACAGGCCATAGAAGAACACGACGCCTCCCACGAGCCCCATCACCGCGCCGAGCGCCGTCCACACGTTGGCGTGCAGCGGAAGCTTCGCCAACGCCGACACCACCGGGTGCAGCACCCTATCGAGGTGTTTGCGGAAGGCGAACAGGTTCATTCGGGACCAAGACTTGAGCGGGCTGGTTTTACCCCAGCTTTGCTCCAACTACGTCTGAAATCGCGGCTCGGGGAGTACGAAGATCTACCCTTGCCGGACCGACTGTAGGGTCTTGCGAAGCGCCGAAATGAACTGATCGATCTGCGCGGAGGTAATGCTCAAGGGGGGTTGCAACCGCAGCACGTTTCCGTGCAGGCCCGAGACGGTGATCAGCATGCCCATCTCGTGAAGGCCGTCCTTGACCTTGGCCATCTCGGATTTTCCGAGAATTTCCTTGGTCGCCGTGTTCTTGACGAGCTCGATCCCGCCCAGCAGGCCGGTAAACCTCACGTCACCGATCCACGGGTCTTTTAGATCCCAGGCTGCCTCGGTGAAGTAGCGGCCCATCTTCGCCGCGTTCTCGATCATGCCTTCGGAGACGATCGTGTCGATCAACGCGAGGCCCGCGGCCGCCGACACGGCATTGCCGCCCGAGGTTGGGGTCGTGCCGCCGAAGAAGTCCTTGCAGCTCTCGGACGAAGCCATCGTGGCCGCGAGCGATCCGACACCGCCCGACAACCCCTTGCCGCCGGTCATCACGTCGGGCTTGAGGCCGTAGTGCTCGACCGCGAACATCTTGCCGGTGCGACCGAGGCCCGTCTGGACCTCGTCGGCGATGAACATGATGCCCTTCTTGCGCCGGATCTGATCCATCCGGTCCCACCACTTCTGCGGTGGTGCCAACCCGCCGACGGCCTGGATCGGCTCGGCGATCAGCGCGGCGGTATTCGGGCGCGCGTCGAACATCGCTTCGACACCGTCGAGACACTCGACCTTGCACGTGTTCGGCGTGCCGCACTTGCAGCGATAGCAATACGCGGTCGGGACCGCGTAGTTGTCTTTGCCGAGCGGCTTGCCGGCGGCTTCGCGATACTTCTCGCTCGCGGTGACCTCGAGTGCACCGAGCGACAGGCCGTGATAGCCGTTCTCGAGATACGCGACGTCGGTCTTCTTCTTGTGCTGGCGCGCGAGCTTGAGCGCGAACTCGTTCGCCTCGGAGCCGCCCGTCGTGAAGAACGTCTTGTTGATCGAAGGCGGTGCGAGCTCGATCAGGCGCTTGGCCAGGCGCACCGCAGCGACCGTGCCGTGCTTGCCGGAGACTTGAAGCACTTCGTGCATCTGCTTCATCGCGGCTTCCGCGATCCGCGGATGGCAATGACCGGCGTTGTTGACGAAGTAGCCGGCGGTGAGGTCGAGATATTCTTTGCCGCGGATGTCGGTGACGGTGCAGCCGCGCGCTTTGGCGATGATGACCGGCTCCCCTTTGGGATGCGTCCACGGACGCATCATGTACTTCTGATCAGCGGCTTCGATGGCGTCGGCGTCTTTGAGGTCGTCTGTCACCGGCAGGCACTCCTCCACTCACCAGTTCTGGCTGGCTCGCGTGATCAAGATGGCGAGGTATCGCACGCCTCAAATCGTTGTCAAGTTGCGTAGTTAGATTGCCGATTCGGTATTTCGGGTGTTCAATTTTAACCAGCATCCGAGGGCGCGGGGATGAAGCAGCTACCTTCGCGGTTCCACACGCGAACCTGGTTGCCGACCACCGCTCCACCCGCGATCTCGTAGATTCGATAGCGCGCGGTACGGTCTGGCTTGTTGTGCTCGTAGGTGCCGGAAGGGATCCCATGCACCTCCACGGTGCGACCGTGAGGACCCGCTAGCACTTCGTTCATCTGGCGATGCTCGTGACCGTGCACGACGAGATCGGCGCCGAGCTCGGCGATCACCGCGGCGAATTCGGCGTGGTCGCGCAGGCCGCGGATCCTGCTCTCGGCACGTTTGCCGGCCGGCGGATGATGGATCGCGACGAGACGGACCTTGCCGGCGAGACGCGGATCGGCGAGCACGCGGCGCAGACGCGCGAGCTGACCCGTGCCGATCCGGCCGTACGCCGTGAACCAAGGCGTCGCGCGCGAGGTCGAGACGCCGATCAGCGCGAGCTCGCCTCGAATGCGCACGATCGGCCAGCGCAGATCATCGCCGTCGTCATCGGCATCGCTCGCGTTCCATTGCCAACCGTCATCACCGCGCGCGTAGTCATCGAAGATCGTCCCGAAATGCGCGATGCCTTCGGCGACGTAGGCATCGTGGTTGCCCGGGATCACGGTCACGTTCGTCGGGCCGCCCGCGAGCTTGTCGAAGCGCTGCCGCGCGAACTTGAACTCCTGCTCGAGCGCGAGGTTCGTGACATCGCCGGTGCACAGCACGTGCTCGACGCCCTGCGCGTTCATGTCCTCGACCATGTGCTCGAATGCGGTCACGTGATAATGCCGGCTGCGGTTCGACAGCAGATTCATCGCACCGATCCAGCGCTTGTTCGCGAGATCGATCCAGCGCGCACCGTCGTGCGAGAGCAGATGTAGATCGGAGCAGTGCGCGAGGCGCATCCGCTACTACGTAGCACGGCGAAGAAGTCCGCGACGAGCGCGATGCACTTCGCTGCCGCCGCACGCTCGCTGTGGGGTCTGTGACGGGCAGCGCGCACTCGCGAGCGCGGCCTTCGTCGCGACAGGAGAGCTCGATCGGCGTGCGACCCGGCATGCAGCGGCGATGGGGCAAGCCGGACCTTCGGCACGCGCAAACGTTACCGCATCACACCGCGACGTCGATCAGCGCGGCGCATACCCGTCCGCCGCGGCTCGATGACGCGGCGCGGGCCAATTCCTTCGCGCGCACGGAACGGCCGGCTATGATCAGCCCAGGTGGACGACGAACCCGATCTCTCACTCGAATGGAAGCTTCGCGCCGGCGCCGTCCCTGCCGCATTCCTGATCGCGCTGGTGTTTCACGCGTCGCCGACCGGTCACTTCCTCCAGCGCACGTGGCTGACGATGATCCCGCACGAGCTCGGCCACGCGATCACCGCGTGGTGGTGTGGGTTCGGAGCGGTCCCCGTGCTGTGGAAGACGCTGATCCCCGAGACGCGCGGCGCGTTTGCAGTCGTGCTCGTTGCAGCGTTCGAGCTGTACATGATCGTTCGCGGCTACCTGGCGCAGCGGTCGGAGGATGCGCGCACCGTTCCATGGATGTGGATCGGCCTCGCGTTCGGCGCGCTGCAGTTCTATGGGACCTCGGTGATCTCCGCCGAGCACGCGCACGCCGCGATCACGTTCGGCGGTGATGGCGGTGCGATGGTGATCGGCGCGGCGCTCGTTTTCACGTTCTTCGTGCGGCCGGGCACGCGCCTCCACACGACTGGCTTGCGCTGGGGGTTTCTCGCGATCGGTGCTGCTACGCTCGTCGATACATCGGCCACGTGGATCTCCGCACGCACCGATACCGACGCGATTCCGTTCGGCGAGATCGAAGGCGTCGGGCTCTCCGATCCTTCGAAGCTGATCGAGGATTACGGGTGGACGACGCGGCATATGGTCGACCGCTACGTCACGTTGGCGACGATCTGTTTTGTGATCGCCGCCGCCGCCTGGGCATGGGCGGTGTGGAGCGCGCGGCGCGAGGCTACGGCGACTGGACCTTGAGCCCGTTCGGTGGGCTCTGCGCGGGATCGAGCGAGTCCCAGGCGAGCACCGGCGTGCCGTGTCCCGTCGTCGCGGCGATCGAGAAGCCATCGAGTAGCGGACCGCTCGTCAGGTCCATCTTCGTCCACGTCGTGCCGCCGCGGGTCGCGAGCATCACGTCGGCATTGAGCGCGTCTTGATACGCGATCGAAGGTGACCCGCTGACGAGATAGATCGACGCCGCCGCGCCGACCGGATGGGTGCGATCGCCGGTGCGCAGGCCATCGTCGACGACCTCGGGCACACCCGGGTTGCCGTTCCACGTCGTGTACATGAGCTGATCGCCGAGCGCGTCCTGATACGCGATGTGGATCGTGCCGTCGCCGCCAACCACCGCACTCGCCCACATGCCGCGGTCTGCACCCGCGACGTTGCCGTCGAGCACGGTCTCCATGAATTGCGACGAGCCTTTCGCCGTCTCGACGCCGAGAATCAGCGCGTGGCGCACGTTGTCGTAGTACGCCGCCGCGAGCCGGCCGTCGGGTAGCACGACCAAGCTGACGTAGAGCCCGCTCCCTCCGGGAATGACCGCCACCGTCGGGTCCGGAATCTTCGCGACGCACGCGCCGGCGTGACAGACGTCCGTGCTCGCGCACGCGGCCGTGCAGTCGCTCGTCGGCGTGATGCAGACTTGCGGATCGGCCGCGGTTGCCCCTGCGATGCACGCCTGGCTGCCGCACGCGCCCGCACACGAGCCCGGTGCGCTCGCGATCTTCGCGGGCGTTGCCGTCCACTCGCTCGCGCTCTGCGGATCCGGTTGCGACGCGCGCACCAAACGGAGCTCCGTGTTGCGATGTGACATGCCGTCGTCGATACCGACCGCGAGATACGCGATCGCCGGATGATGATCGGCGTCGATCACGAGCGATGCGTAGAGACCGACCGTGACGTTGGCGGTGTCGTCGAGCACGTAGCTCTGCCAGTTGCCGCCGGCGTCTTCGTGCGCGTACTTGAGCGCGAGCGCATCGCGATCCTGATACGCGATGCGTCCGAGGTGATCGTCGAGGGCGATCGAGGTCCACGCACCGACGTTCGCGCCCGGATCGGGCTGACCGTGGCGATACGTGCTCGGATCGTAGATCGGCGCGACATCGGTCGGGAAGCCGTCGACCGCGTTGTACGTGAGGTTCGCCTGATCGGTCGCATCGACGACGACGAGATCACCGAGGACCTGATCGTACGTCGCGACGAGGACGCGCTTGTCGTCGCCGGCGATGCTCGTCCAGCGGCCAACTGCGCCGCGCGTGACCTCACCCGCCATGCAGTCGTGATCACCGCACGGATGCGAGCCGCAGCTGCAACCGGGCAACAGCGCGATCGCCACGAGCCAGACGAGCGGACCGAGCCGCGCCATCGTGCGCACGCATCGGCGGACGCGGCGCCCGAGGCCCGAGATGGAAGGAGCCGGCAGCCGCTTCCGCCCGACGCCGCCCAACATGATCACGAACAGGATCGCAAACGGTGCGGCACCGCCTGCCCCGCCGGTCTGACAACCGCAACCGGTCGCGCCGGCCTGGCCGTGGAACGGCGCGGGCCCGAGGCGTTCGGCGGTGCTCGCATCCGAAGCGGCGGCACCGATCGGAATCTCGAGCAGCACCGGATCGGTATCGATCGTCTCGGGATGATCCTTGACCTGTGCGCGCACCTGGATGTGGTGCATGCCGGGCAGCCAGAACGTGCGCGGCGCGATCGTCGGGCGCGCGTTCGTGCTCCACGCCGACCACGTCCCGTCGTCGAGGCGATACGACCATTCGAGGTTCGGCTGGTTTCCGCCGAGCGCGAGCGTCAGCGCCGGTGGGGTCGCGTCGTGCCAGCGCTTCGCGTCGCGTGCGATCTCGTCCGACGGCTCGGTGATCCCGGTGATCTCGACCGTCGTCGTGACCGGGCGCGGCATCGTGACCGGGACCAGGTTCGCGAAGATCGCGAGATACGAGTTGTTATCGACCGACGTGATGTCGGTGACGTTCAGCGCGAGGCCGCCGAGGTTTGGCAGCGAGATCGGCGACAGGCCGCCGGAGAGCTGCGGCAACGCAAGACTCAGGATCGTCGGGAACAGCGCCGCGAGATCTGCCGGTGTTTCGGTGACCGCTTCGCTGTTCTTGACCGAGATGTTGGTGAACGCATCGTTTGGATTTCCGATCACCGGCGCGATCGTTCCCATGCCGGTGACTTGCAGACCGACGGGGAGATGGACGTCGGCGACGACCGTGAACACCCGGATGTACTGCTCGTCGACGGCGGTAAAGAAGTCGATCTCCATCTTGTTGAACTTGATGTCGAGCAACGGCATGTCGACGACCTTGTTGCCCATGCCATCGGTCATGAACGTGTTCGGCCCGAGCGTGATCACCGGCGGGCTCTGCGGGCGCAACCCGACCGCGACCGGCGCGCTTCCCTCGACGAGCTTGCCGAGCGAGCGAGAGATCAGGCCGATCGTATCGGTCGTGAGCTGCGCGACGGTCGCGTGCCCGATCGTCAGGCACAGGAGGCCGCCGTTGTAGCCGGCGAACGCAAACTGATCGAGCTGTGACTTGTGGACGCCGATGCCGACATCGAACGGCTTGGCGCCGGCTCCGAGGTTGACGGTGTTGCCCTGGAAGAACAGCGACGGGGTGATCGTCGTCGGTGCGGGCTCGGTCGTCGGTGGGCCGCATTGATCGCGCGGCGTGCCACCGGGCTCCATGCCACCGAGCAATCCGAGCGCGACGCCGGTGTTGTTGGTCGTGCCGTAGCCGCCGGCGACCTCGTAGATATCGATCGCGCCGGTGGTGCCCGGCGAGAAGCTGAACAGCTTGTTGCCACGCGCACGGCCATCGAGCCCGAGCTCCTGCAGGCATCGTGCGCCGCTACCGGCGCCGATCGTGCAAACCTTGTTCGTGCACGAGGTCGCGAACGAGCTGCCGCACTCGGCGACATCACCCGACGGGCAGCCTTTGCAAGTCGCGTTGTTGATCGCGTCTTCGAGCGGTGCCTTGAGCTGGCCGGTGATCGTCGATGCCGGGATGAACGAGCCGCCGTAGCACAGGAAGTCGGCGAACGGATCGACGGGCGAGATGCTGTAATCGCCGCTATCGAGCTGGGTGACAGCGGTGTTTGCGGCCCCGATCCTCGTCGTACCGGAGGTCGCGTCCTGCGTGAACTGGATGTCGGTGTCGATCTTGAGGTCCGGTCCCGACGTGTTGTCAGCTGTCGTGTCGACGTGCAGCTTGCAGTGCGTGCTTCCGATGTTGATCGGGATATCGGTCTCGGTCTTCACGCGCGCGCGGATCGTGAGCTTGAGGACACCTTGATTTTGTTGCGGTGCGAGGACGAGCCGCGCGGGATCGGTCATCCGCTTCACGAGATCGATATCGATCGGACCGCAGTTCGCGACCACCTGGCCGTTCACGCAGCAGATCTCCGGGGTCCCGCCGCAGCTGCCCGGTACGGGAAACTTGATCACGCCGTTGACCGCATTGCCGACGAGCGGACCGATGACCTGCGCCGGATCGGCGCTGACCGCGGCGAGCCCTGACTGAGTGACGCGCACCTGCACGGCGTTCGGGTTGCGCTTCGCCGCCGGGAACCCGCCGGGAATCGGCTCGAAGCTCGCGCAGCCGCCACAACCGCCACCACTACATGACACGGCGAAAACGATCGCCGTGACCACGACAAACCAGTCGATACGATGCTTCATCGATTCCCTCGCAGGCGAAAGTCACTCGACCCGATCCCAGGGTCAAGTGTCGATTGCGCAGGGATCGAAGGCTGTGTCGGAAGTTACGCTGGCGCCACTCTCAGACGCGCCTAACGGCGCGGGGCCAAATCCTATCGGCAGTACGCCCACAGGGACCCAGCTCGGATCACCGGCAAGCTCGGATAACCGCCAAGGCGCAGAGGCGCCAAGACAGAACCAAGAGATTGTTCAGAGAGTGCGTAAACCCGTCACCCATGTGCCGGTCTAAAACGTCACCGATGTCCCCGCTTGCACCCGCGTAGAGATCGTCGATTGATCAATGATCTCTCGCTCTGACCTTGGCGCCTCTGCGCCTTGGCGGTTCGTCTGCTTCCCGGGACCTATGGTCCAGAGAGCCTGGCGTTACTGGACTTCGCCACCGACGACGAGGTAGCCCGTCTGCTCGGCGATCGACAGGTTCTTGAGCGCCACGCCACCGATCGTCGGCAGCGGAATCGCACCGATCGAGCCCGAGCCGACCGCGATGATCCGCCCGAGGGCGAACGACGTGATCGCCTCGAACTGCGCGTTCGAGAGCTGGTTCGCGCCTTCGATGTTCTCGTCGAGGACATCGACAAACACGGTCGGCGTGCCGACATCGAAGCGCACCTGGCCGTCCGTGCCGGTGACGGCTTTGACGTCGACGAAGGCGTTGATCGCGACCGCCGTCGCGACGGAGTCGCCATTCTTGAAGGTCGCCATCAGGTCGCCAACCGTGAGCTTGAGGGAACCGCCGGTCGCATCGACGTACGGCGGCACGCTCGCCTTGATCTCGACCGAGTCGTAGAGCGTACCGATCTCGCCGTACGGGCCGGTCTTCAGCATCAGCGTCTTGTCGAGGCCCTTGGCGCCCCACAGGCTACCGAGGAGCTCGTTCGGGACATCGTCGGCGACCGCGAGCTGGAAGCCATGCGACAGATCCATCGCCGGCACGGTGTTGGGCACGTAGACGAAGCCGGGGCCGGTATCGCCCTGCGCGTGGATCCGGGTGTCGAGATCGACGATGCCGCCATCCGAAGAGAAGTCGACGCGCGACGGAGCGATGTCGACGTTGACCATCGTGCCGAGCACGTTGACCACCTTCGTGTTGTTGAGACCGGCCAGCGACTTGTTGAGCATCGGCACGACGAACTTCTCCGTCGCCCAGCCGAGGATCGGGCCCATTGCGGTGTCGAGGTGTAGGAGGTCGATGATCGCGCCCGGGATGCCTCCGAAGTTGACGTCGAAGCCGGTGATCTGGACGTTCGGGTGATCGAGGTGAATGTCGAACGCGTGGTTGATCAGGCCCACCGTCATGTTGCCGGAGACGGAGATGTGCGAAGCGGCGATCGTGATGTCGCGGCTGCCGTTGATGCACGCGGCCGCGTACTGGAGGTGCATGCCGATCATCACCTGATCGAGCTCGGCGTCGAGAAACAGCCCGCCGGTCTGCGGGGCGAGCGTGACGTCCGCGCCGTGCACGGTCATGCTGGTGATCGCGGCCTGCACGTAGAGGCAGTCGGGACCGCCGCCGAGATCGAGGACGGGGTTGTGCGGAGCGATCAGCGCCTGCAAGTTCCCGGTCGTGATGAAACCCGCGGTGCCGCGGCCGATCGCATCGAAGGTCTGCGCGGAGATCGTCGCCGTCATCGCGTTCGGCACTTGAGAGGTCGCAGCTTCCATCGGGCCTGCCACGACAGCGCGTGACTCTTTGCCGATGTTGCCCTGCGCATCTTTCGCGACGGCGTGGAGGAGATTCGTTCCGGGCGTGACCGGAATCGTGACGGTAAACGTGCCGTCGGCCGCGAGGCTCGCCGGGACGTCGTTGACGACCACCGAGGCGACGCCCGTGTCATCGGTCGCGGTGCCGGTCACCACGACGGAGTGAACATCACCGGCGATCGTGCCGCGCGCGGGCGACGTGATGTGGACCCGGGGGGCGTTCGGGTCGAGCGCGGGAGCGTTGGGGTCGTACTGGCTATCCGAGCAGCCAATGAGGCCTAGCGCGATGATTCCGAAGCTTGTGATGTTGCGCATGAGTCTCCCGTGGGTGCGGACAGACTCAGCAAGAAGGAGGCCACGCCGTTGAACCGTTTGCCCTGCGCTGGCGCGTCGTGGAGATCGACCCGTGACGCCCCGCGATCCTGCCAGGATATCTGCGTGCTTCGCGGATCTCGCGAGGTTACGGAGAGCGATCCCTTGGTGGCCATCGCATACGTCACGAGCACGACGACCATCGGCCTCGCGCCGCCCGATTCGAGGCCGATCTTGGCGCGAACGGTCGTGGGCACCAGCGGTTTGCCGTCGAGGTTGACCGTAAAGGGAGCCATCGCGTACGCGGTCATCACGCCCCGCAGGGCGTCGAGCATCTGTGATTTCGGCTGGCTCGCGACCCGGGCGAGGATCGCTTCGGTGGGCTCTCCCGTGCCCGGGCGATAGCCAACGAGCAGCACGACCTCGCAGCTCTCGACCTGCACCACAACCGTGCGCACCGGCGGGAACGTGTGCCCCCAGGCAGGTGTGGCAGCCAGCAAAGCGGCTACTGCAATCGCCACGCAGCGCGTCATCCCGCGGGGATTTCTTCGGGCTAAGGATGCGCGTCCTCGCTTCGCTGCGGGCGCGGTCGATCGATCGCCCTCGGTCACTGTGAGACCTCCGGGAGCGCGTCGAACTGCACTCGGATGTCGGGCCGGGTTGCAGGCACGGTCCGCTTCGCGGGTAGCGGTGGCTTCGGTGGTTTCCAGCCGTTGCCATCGACGTCGATCCAGATCGGATTGGTCAGCGCATACGGCTTCGACACGTGCGTGCGAAGCGGCTTGAGCTTCGATGCGACCGGCAGCGCCGAGAGATCGAGACCGGAGGACAGCGCACCGATGATCACCGTGGCGTCGAGCGGCGGAAACTCGGTCGACGTCAGCACCGGAAACATGCTCTTGGAGCCGGTGACCTCGGCGACGACCCAGCTATCGGTCGTCGGATGCAGCATGACGTGCGTCGTGTAGTCGGTACCCGGCGCGGGGATCGGCTGATCGGCCACGACGACGCTGTTCGAATAGACGACGAGATGATCGACGGGCGCCCAGGTCGGCGCGCGAACATGGATCTGCACGTCGACCGTGCCGGTCATCTGGATCGTCTCGCCGATCCGATGACCGGCGATCGTCATGTCGATGAACGGCGCGTTGGTCGCGATCGCACGATGATTCTTGATCGCATCTACGACATCTTGCCGCGTGTAGCCGCCGGGGACATCCTTGCCCTCACCGACGTAGAGGAGCGTGCGCGCGTAGCCCGGCTCGTCGCCGAGCAGGTGGTGGCTATCGGAGGTTCCCATGCCGGTCGCCATGTGGCCGCGATCGAGCATCGTCATCCAGGTCTCGACCGTGCCGGGAAACGTCGGCCTGCCGTCCTTACCCACCACGATCTCTCCCGCGATCGGCTGCGGATCGGGAAACGGTCCCGGCGGCAATGGATTCGGCGCACGGAACGTGTGGATGTCTTCGGTACGGCGCCCGGTGATCACTTCGATCGCGTCGAACTGGTAGCTGAAGTTGCCCGCCGCGAACTCGTCGCCGTACGGCGCGAAGATCCCCATGATCCCGGTCGGGGTGTAGGGCTCGGCGGTGGCCGCATCGACGAAGAACTGTGCGAAGTAACCGAGCACGGCCTGGCGCGGATGGTTGACCTGGACGATCGAATCGAGCGGATCGACCGCGAGATCGCGGAGCGTCTTGAACAGCTCCGCCGGTGGCTTGTGCGCCCACGCGAACTCGCCGCCGCGCGTCGATCCCGGATCGACCTTGAGCGGATAGCCGTTGAAGTGACCCATCTCGAACGTCGTCAGCTCCATGCCCGGAATGCCGAGCAACCACGGATCGAGCCCCGAGCTCGCGATCACCGGCGCATAGTCGGTGATGTAGTTGTGATCCGTCGCGACCGCGACCTCGAGCCCTTCCGCGGCGCAGCTCGTGACGCGATCGACGATCGGCAGTCCGCTATCGGTCGAGGGCTGCGCGTGAATGTGAAAGTCGCCGGAGACCCAACCATCGGTCGAGAAGCTGCGCACGAGCTGCAGCTGTTGTTCGGCGGTCGTGCCTGATTCGAGCTTCACCGTCGCCGTGGTCACCTCGTACTCGGGGCCACGCGAGATCACGAGGTCGTAGGTGCCGGGACGGATCTGCGCGAGCACGCGCCCGTCCTTGGTCCACCACGCGTTCTCGATGTAGCGATCGGTCCCATCGAAGGCGGTCGGCCGGACGCGCTCGCCGAGCGCGAGCGAGTACAAGATGTTCCGGCCGTCGATCGACTTGATCCGCGCATCGTGCGCGAGCAGCTGGATCTTCGCCGGCGCGCGACGGCCAAGCTCGTCGAGCACGGAGACCACGAGCGTCGCAGGTGCGTCCATCTCCTCGAACACACCAGACTGTTGCCCGGAGGCGATCGCGAACGGCTTCTCCTTCGTGATCGGCCGATCGTCGGTGAGCATGATGTAGCTGTAGTTGCCGGGCGGCAGATGCGCGAGGAACGCGCCGCCGGCGTCGGTCTCGATCTGATCGATCGGGTGATGCTTGGCATCGAGTACGATCACGTTCGCGTGCGCTACAGGCGCGTGCGTCACCGCGTCGACGACGTGGCCGCCGAACGTGCCGGTCGGTTGCTGGCGCAGCTCGTAGATCGCATCGGCGACCGAGGCGACATCGCCGCGCCCGACGACGAAATATGACGTGTACGTCCGCTGCTCGTTCGCCATCAGCACCGCGGGGGGCCGATACATGTACGCGGCCGTGACGCCGGCGTACGTGAACGGAAGCAGCATCGAGTACGGCGTGATCTCCTGGCCCGCATAGCCGGTCGCGTAAGAGTTCACGTAGTTGTCGGGCGTGCTCGGAATCGCCAGGCCGTACGACACGCCGGGACCCTTGGTCGCGAGGAAGTCGACGGGCATGCCCGGGAACGCCGGGAAGCCCTTCGCGATCGCGTAGCTGTCTTCGATCGCGAACCGAACATTGAAGCCCGGCGCGCCGGGAGCGAACAGCTTCTGCTCGCCACCGAACAGCGGCAACTGACCGAGCGGTGCCGAGAGCTGGATGTTCTCGATCCCCGGCACGCTCGAGCCGAGCAGGTTCTTGAGCTGCGTCGGATCGAGATAAGGAAACGGATGGGCACCCGTCGAGGTGTTGTGGATCGTCGTCTCGATCGTCAGGTACCGCTTGCCCGGCTCGAGCTTGTAGACCTGCGTGAGCTCGATCCCGACGGGGCCGACGATGCCCGTGTTGAGGAGAGAGATCATCTGGAACAGATCGCCGCTCGAGCCTTTGACCGTGATCTCGGCCGGCATGCCATTCGAGCCGTCGTTGGTGACCTTGACCTCGGTCGGATTGATCACCGTGAACACGAAGCCCGGCAGCAGCTCGGCGAGTTGATCGTTGCCTTTGCCGTCACCGCCGATGCGCTGGAGATCCGCATCGACGAGCGTACCGCCGAACGTCGTATTGACCCGACCGTAAGTATCGATGCAGCCCTCGGGACGCGGTGTCGGGCACACACCGGTTCCTGCGATCACGAAGCGGACTTGATCGTTTTCGATCACGAAGTCCCCGTACTGACCGATCGCGTGCGGACCGCCGATCGCTTCCTCGAGCTTGCCGATGCGCTGCGCTCGCGAGTGCGGCGGTGTCGTGCCGGTGCAGGTCGCCAGCAGGAGCCCGCTCACACCCGCGACGGCGAGCGCGAGGGCTTTCACAGCGAGACCTCCGCGGCGAGCTGGACGCGATCATTCGACAGATCCCGCGCGGCGTCCTCGATGACATGAGTGAGTTGGAGCTGCACGCGCATCCGCAACGATGGCACGGACACCAGCGCTGCCGCCGTGTGCTCCATCACGCGATCGGTGACGATCAAGCTGGAAGGATCGATGATCCCGAACCGATATCCGAACGCGAACGGGTGCGGGCCTGGAACGCGAAACATCACCTGGGCGTGCCCGCCGAACGCATTCTGCGACGGGCCACCGGTCGATTCGAACGTCGTGTGCTGGACGATCACGCCGGCACCGAGCGAGAGCGGGCCGGCCGCCAGGTGCGCGCCGAGCGTGCCCTGGACATCGGTCTCGTCCTGACGGAACGGCAGGTCGCCGACCGTGCGAGGATTCCAGCGCGCCGCGCCGACGATCCAGCTGTCGTGAAACCGCACGACGAGCGCGGCCGACGCGGCGGGCTTATCGTTATCGTTGTTCGACGAATACTCGTCGGCGCCGTTTTGCACCGCCAGCTCGAAGCCCACGCGCGGCCCATCGCTGCCGTCGGGGGGTGTCAGCGCGATGGGATCGAGGCGCAGGGCGGCACCGAGCGAACGGCCGGGCGGCAACCCGGGCGTCTGCCAGCCTTCCGTTGCGCGAATTCCGCGGCTCTCGATCGGCCGATCGACAAACTCGCGCGCCGTATCGGCGACGAGCGCTTCCGGATCCACCCAGGTCTGAAACAAGCCGCCGCGGACGGCGATCCGTCCGGACACCGCGACGTCGGTATACGCATCGCGCAACCCGACCTTCAGCTTGCCTTGCGGAGAGTTGATCTGTGCGCGCTCGTCCACGGCACCATCAAACGCGACGAGGAACGACGCACGCAGCCCGAGCTGGCCGCGCACGCCCAGGCGCGCGTTCTGGAGCTCGAACCCGTCGTCGCGTCCGATAAACGCGACATTGGGATCGTTTTGCACCGCGATGTACTGCATGCGCAGATACCCGAACGGCTGCCACGTGAAGCCCGCCGGCTCGGCGACGGGTTCCCCGGGTTGCTTGTCTGAAGGTGCGCGATTGGCGGCAGGCGTTGCGGGTTCGCCCATCGGCGCCGAAGGCGCAACGGGCGTGCCGTCTCCAGAGGCCGCGGGCGAGCTGGCTGTCTGTGCCTCGGCGGCCGCAGACACGAACACACCGGTGATGATGATCCAACGCAGCTTCTGGATGCCGATCACGTCGCTCTAACCGTAAGCGTAAACGCCGAGGTAAATCCCGACGCCGAACGTTAAATCGACGGCGCAGCGTTAGAGACGATAATGCGCTTGCAAGAACACGTAGGCGCCGGTGGGCCCGCCCTTGCCGAGCGCGAGGAACTCGGCGCGCCCGTTCAGGATCGCCTCGAAGTGCGATGTCGTGAACCAGTGAAGGTTCAGATCGATGCAATCGCGATCGAGATCCTTGATCCGGATGTTTTCGTCGTAGTGGCCGAACCCGAGGTCGAGCAACAGCGCCTTGCTGAAGAACTTGGAAGCCATCGCATAGCCGACGAGCTGCACCGGAGCGCCGCCACCCGACGGCCCATTGACCCGCTGGTCGACGACTTGAAGCTCACCCTGAAACAGCAGATCGAGCTTGGTCATGAAGTACTTGCCCGTGACGCCGCCGCGGAATTTCTTGTCGTCCGTCGACACCTCGACCATGGCTTCGGCGCCGACCGACGCCGTGCTGGTGACTCGGTACTCGCCGTACGCCGCGGCCCCGTCCGCGTGCTGGACGGGATCGATCAGCGGATCTTTGATGAACCCGGTCACGTGGCCCTCGTACTTCTCGTGCACGTACTCGACCGCCACGCCGTACGTCTCACCGTAGAGCGGCGTGCCGCCGAACCGCCGCGTGTACACCGGGTGCTCCGCGAGGCGCAGCCCGAACACCGGCATGAACCGACCGACGCGCACGAACAGCCCGGTCGGACTGCCTTCATCGCTCTGCCACATCGCGTAGTGCTCGCGCGACCAGAGCGTGTTCGACAGCCGCGAGAACGGGCTCGGATTCGGATCGTTCGCGTACGCCTTCGGCCGGTAGCCGAGCGTGACGTGAAGGCTGAACGCTTTGTAGTGCGCATTGCCGTAGAGATCCGCCTGCATCGGAAACGCGAGCAGATACTGCTGCGGCGTCTGCAGATAACCGCCCATCCCCCGGAAGTCGCCGCCGAACGCAAACGCGTCGTTTGGCTTCAGCGCGCCGTACATGAACTCGGGCGAAGTCCCGTACTGCGACGTCGCCTCGGCCACCGCCATGCCGTTTTCGGTGAGCAGCCCACCACCGGCCGGCGAGATGTGACAGCCCGTGCACGTCTGATCGCGGCTGAGCTGAAACTGCGGATACGCCGACGCATCGCCGCTCGCGAGCGCGACGAGCACCGCAACGAGTGCGAGCTGGAGGACAACCCGGCTCATTGACAGACCTGGGCGCCGGCGACGAGCTTGCAGGTTTGGGTGCCCGTACACTGGGTGCCGCACGCGCCGCAGTGCATCACCGTGTTCAGCGGCGTGCACGTGTTGGGCGCGTTCGTCGCATCGCAGACATCAGAGCCGTCCGCGCACTGGCACAGATGCCCCTGGCCGAACGCAGCGCAGTGCTTGTCACCCATGCACTTGGTCGTGCAGCCACCGCAAGACGTATCGGTCGAGAGCTGGAGCTCGCAGCCGTTGCTCGGATCCGCGTCGCAGTCGCCGTAGTCCGGACCACACACACAGCCGCCGCCTTGGCAGCCGGTCGCGTTCGGGGGCAAACAAGCGATCGCCGGCGCGCCGAAGCTCCAATCCGCGTCACACGTGACGAGGTTCGTGTTGTCGCAGGCAAACCGCACGGCGGGATCGCACGCGGCTCCCGGTGCACCTGCCTGGATGTAGCGCTCGAGATACTTGATGTCCGCGTTGGGCATCGGCGCGTCGTAGGGCATGCGCCCGATGCCACGGCGGAACGGATCGGTCTGGGTGATCCAGACGATCAGCGGCTCGAGCGTGAAGTCGACCTTGGTCGGGTCCTTCGTGCTGAAGAAATTGCTATCGAGTCGGATCAGGGCCGCGAGCGTCGGCCGGGCGCCCTCCACCGTGTCGAGTACGACCCCGTTGGCTTGCGTGAACGTGGAGTGACACTGCGCGGCTCCGCAGGTGGGCGCGAGGATGGCCTCGGTCGCGTACTGCACGGTCAGGGGACGCTGGTCGTTGTCCGTGCCGCACGCTGCCAGCACCAGCAAGGCGAAGGCGAGTCGATGCATGCGCGGACAATACTCCAGACCTCGGAGTTAATTCGGGCGCCACGTACCGAAAGCCGGCGCTCGAACGGGACGCTGTGTCCTGTTACTTTGTCGATCGTGCGCGGACGCGGCGCAGGGTCGAGCCCGCGCCGGACGCGGCGGCACGGTGCGCGATACGCGCAGCGGAGGCCGGGCGGCGAACGCGGCGCGAGATCGGCGGCGGTGGCTCCGCGCGATACGCAACGGCGTCACGATTCTCGATGCGGAGGACCAGCCGGACGCCGGCCCAGTCACCGATCGAGCAGACCTTGTTGTCGATCATGCCGCACGCCAGGGCGATCCTGCGGACGACCTCTTCGGTGATATCGGTGCCACGGCGATGCTTCGGCCACGCGACCCAGAAACCGCCGGACGGGTGCAGGCGAGCTGCGATGTCTGCGAACCGGCGCTCGAGATCGGCAATGCGGTTGACGAACAGGACCACGACATCGACCGGCGGCATCCTCATGTCATGCGCGATGCGCACGTCTTGGGCATAGAGATGACGTTCGAAGCTTCCGGGGGCATTGATCAGACACACCTTGTGTCCGGCCTTGATCCCGAGCCTCTTCGGCAGTGGCGTTCCCGTGTACCCAGCCATGGTCGAACTGGATAATGCACCCCCCGTTTTGAGCGTCAAACAAGAAGGCCCAACTTCATTTTAAGTACTGATGTCTGCTCGCATTTGTTGCGATCCCGGTACTCCCGGGCTTTTGTACGAACCAACACGTATTCGGGTTGGCATCTGGGAGAAATCAGCCGGTTCTGAGATACCCAACTCCCGAGAGGTCGTTAACTTGACTTTCACACCCCAGTCAGCCAGCAGGGCTACTCAGGCACCCCTCTAGATGTCCGCCGGCCTCCTCCTCATCAACCTCGGAACACCCGACCTGCCGACTACCTCGGCCGTTCGTCGTTACCTGCGCGAGTTCCTGTCCGACCCGCGGGTCATCGACATCCACCCGATCGCCCGGGCGCTGCTGCTCGAGCTCGTGATCCTGCCGACGCGACCTGCAAAGAGTGCGCACGCATACCGCTCGATCTGGGATCCGAAGCGCGGCTCACCCCTGCTCTACCACTCTCGTGACCTCGCGGCGGGCGTCGCCAACGAGCTCGGCGTTGACTGGCACGTCGAGCTCGCGATGCGCTACGGCAAGCCTTCGATCGCGAGCGCACTCGATGCGTTCCGGAACTCGAACGTCGATCGAATCGTGGTCATGCCGCTGTTCCCGCAGTACGCGGCGTCCTCAACCGCAACCGCGACCGCGCGGGTCATGGAGCTCGCGAGCGCCGGCTGGGACGTGCCTCCGATCGAGGTCGTGCCGTCGTTCTACAGCGACCCCGGATTTCTCGATGCCTGGACCGAAGTCGCTAGGCCCGCACTCGCCGCCGCACGCGCGGATCACGTGCTGTTCTCGTTTCACGGGTTACCGGCGCGGCAGATCCAGAAGAGCGATCCGACGGGAGCACACTGTCTCCACAGCGACACCTGTTGCGATCGCGTGACGCCGACCTGCTACCGATCGCAATGCTTCTTCACGGCGCGCGCGCTCGCCGAACGGCTCGCGATCACCAACTACACGGTGTGCTTCCAGTCGCGACTCGGCCGAACGCCCTGGATCGAGCCGTACACGGACATCGTGATCGACCAGCTCGCAAAGGCCGGCACCAAGCGGCTCGCCGTCATGTGCCCCGCGTTCGTCGCGGATTGCCTCGAGACCGTCGAAGAAATCGGCATTCGCGGCCGCAATCAATGGAAGGCGGCGGGAGGCGACGAGCTCGTGCTCGTACCTTCGCTCAATGCGACGGCGGCCTGGGTCTCGGCGGTCGCCGCGATCGCGGAGCGCCACGCCGCGCGCCGGCTACTTCCAGTCGTCACCGCATCGCGCTGACACCGACAACGCGCTAACACCGCTGCATGAATCCGCTGTCCGACGTGTACGGCAACTTGCTCATTGTGCGGCCGCCGGTTCCGGCGACGTGCAACAAGGCGGGCGCGAACTACAAGAGCGAGGTCATGCACCTCGAGTACTCGCCGAGGCGCGCGTATGACGAGTGGCTGTCGATCCTCGACGGGATCGTCGGATTCGGCGGCGATGCGATCTATCAGTTCGAAGCGGCCGACGATCCGTTCCTCGACGTCGACAGTCTCGAGGTCGATGGGGATGGGTTCATTCATCCGGCAGGATCGCGGACGGCACTCGGCAAGATGGCCGACGTGATGACGGGCCGGGTGTTCGCAGCAAATGGTCCATGGGTGACGATGGAACCCGGGTCGCTACGTGCGGTGATGCCGAACATGCTCGAGCATCGCCGCGGCGAGAGCGCGTACTACCGAGAGCTGTTGCGGGAGCTCGCGTCCGCGGCCAACGTGAGCCTCGAGGTTCGCGACAATCCCGATCACTGGGAAGGCATGGCCGATGTCGCGGCCGTCGCCGATCAGGTCGTGCTGACGTACGCCGTTGCCGGCCACTACGATCGCGACACGACGCCGAAGAGCGCGCGGAGCTCGCTCGCAGGGGTCAAGTACGCGGCTGATTACGCCGGCGTCTCGGAGGAGGCGCGGATCTACGTCGAGCTCGTCTACCCGCACTTCCACGGCGACACGGTTCACTTCGGCGCTAGGCCGAAGCACCGCCCTCCCGTGCTCGTGCACTACAAGGGAGGGCTCTACGGTGACGGCGCCGAGGCGCTCGAGAAGGCGCTTGGCGTACCGCGGATCGTACCGATCGATCGCGACGATGCCGTCGAGCAGTACGCGGGTAATTCCCGCCAAGTCGGCGAAGGAGTGCTCGTGCCCGACGGTGTTTCGTCGCAGTTCATCAATGCTCTCGAAGGACTCGGCCTCGCGACACACCGCGTGCCCCTGTTCGAGTTGTTCGGCAAAGCCGGCGGAGGCCCCGCATGCGCGACGCTGTACCTCCCGCGATCGCTGTCGGTCCCAGATCGAATCCCCTTACGGTACTCGGTCACGCGCGACCTCGTGCGCTCCCGTCGCGAGCGGATTCCGCAATCCTTGCGGGTGGATCGTGCTTTTTTCGAAGGCAAATCTCGAGGCTAAACACCCGATCTCGGCGGCAGAAACGCCTTCACTAAGTTGCCGCAACCTCTGGAAATCAGGTTTTGTTGCAGTTAAGAAGTCATCGAAACCTTTGACCGGAGACTACATGACTCGCTCAACAATCGTTGCCGCACTAGCTGCAGGTGGCATCGCGGCGTCGGCGTCCATGGCTCATGCCAACGTCGAAGTCGGCGGAACCGCCGGTGTTCACGTCTTCAGCGAGACGAACGAGCTCGGCGTTAACGACGCCCCGGGCGCGCCGTCGGAGCGCAACTCCGCGCTGTTCGGATTGCGCCTCGGATACATGTTCAACGACCTGCTCGGCATCGAGGGTGAGTTCGGTGTAATCCCGAGCGAAGCCCGCCAGCAGGTCTTCGACGTCTGGAACATCACCTATCGCGCGCACGTGATTGCTCAGTTCCGCGCTGAGAAGCCCGAGAACAAGCTGATCCCGTTCGTGTTGGCCGGCGGTGGCGCGATGCAGATCGTCGACACGAAGCAGCCGAGCGTGATCTACAAGGACACCGATCCGGAGTTCTACGCCGGCATTGGCGCGAAGTACCGCGTCGATAACGGATGGGGCCTCCGTGTCGACGGTCGCATCCTGCTCCCACCGAGCTCGTCGGGCACCGGCGTGACGGTCGATTGGGAAGCGCTGCTCTCGATCTACAAAGAGTGGGGCCGCAAGGAAGTCGAGAAGGTCGTCGCTCCGCCTCCCGGACCGAAAGACACGGACGGCGACGGCATCACCGATGACGTCGACAAGTGCCCGACCGAGGCCGAGGACAAAGACGGCTTCCAGGATGACGACGGCTGCCCCGATCCGGATAACGACGGTGACGGCATCCCGGACGCGGCCGACAAGTGCCCGAACGAAGCCGAGGACAAAGACGGCTTCCAGGACGAAGACGGTTGCCCCGATCCGGATAACGACAACGACGGAATCGCGGATGCGGCCGACAAGTGCCCGAACGAAGCCGAAGACAAAGACGGCTTCCAGGACGAAGACGGTTGCCCCGATCCGGACAACGATCAGGACGGCGTGCTCGACGCCAACGACAAGTGCCCGGATCAGCCGGAGACCAAGAACGGCTTCCAGGACGAAGACGGTTGCCCCGACGAGATCCCGGCGAAGGTGAAGCAGTTCACCGGCGTCATCCAGGGCATCAACTTCAAGACCAACGACGCCGCGCTGTTGCCGAACTCGAACAAGACCCTCGACAAGGCCGTCGCCGTTCTCAAGGAGTTCCCGGAGCTCAAGCTCGAGATCCAGGGCCACACCGATGACCAGCCGATCGCCAAGGGCGGCAAGTTCGAGGACAACACGGCGCTCTCGCAAGCGCGCGCCGAGACCGTCCGCGCCTACTTCGTCAGCAAGGGCATCGAGGAGAATCGCGTGACCGCGAAGGGCCTCGGCTCGACGGTTCCGGTCGAAGATCCGAAGGACCTCAAGGGCGCCAAGCTGAACTCCGCGCGCGCGAAGAACCGCCGCGTCGAGTTCCGCCTCGTCTCAGCGCTCGTCCAGTAAGTCACTCGCAGCACGACAAAGCGAGGCCGCTTCTTCGGAGGCGGCCTCGGTTCGTTTTCGGCTTTGTGGTAAATCAATGGCGTGCTGGCACCCGAGCTCGTCGATGTGATGGTCTGCCCGAAGTCGAAGCAGGCGGTCGTCTACTTCCCCCGTGGCGAGGCCGACCGTGACGAGGCCGACGCGTTCGTGCTGTGTCCTGCGTCGCGTCTGCGCTACCGGATCGACGACGGGGTCCCGGTTTTCCTCATCGAAGAGGCAACGGAGCTCGCGCCGGCCGAAGTCGAGCGCCTCGTACGGCGTGCTCGCGAGCTCCAGCTACACGTTCCGTAAGGTTTTCCGCGCGCTTAGGCCGAACGCAGCGCCAAGCGCCCTATTGACCTTTCGGTCCATCAGCGGTAGATCGCCGGTTCCTTCACGGGAGCGCTAACCGTGCTGAAGTCCCTCTCTATATTTACTGGTAACAGTAATCGCGCTCTTGCAGATGAAATCTGCAAGTTCGTGGAGATTCCGCTCGGCCGCGCGGACGTCACGCATTTCTCGGATGGCGAGATTTACGTCGAGGTCGGCGAGAACGTTCGCGGGGTCAACTGCTTCGTCGTCCAGCCCACGTGCTCGCCGCCGAACCAGGCCCTGATGGAGCTCCTGATCATGATCGATGCGCTGAAGCGCGCGTCGGCTGGATCGATCGTCGCCATCATTCCGTACTTCGGTTACGCGCGGCAGGATCGCAAAGCGAAGCCGCGCACGCCGATCACCGCGAAGCTCGTCGCGAATCTCATCACGGCTGCAGGCGCCGATCGCGCGCTCGCGATGGATCTCCACGCCGGTCAGATCCAAGGCTTCTTCGACATTCCGTTCGATCACCTCTACTCGATGCCGGTACTGATCGAGGAACTGCGGGTGCTCGGCTATGTCGGCGAGAACTGCGTCGTCGTGTCGCCGGATGCAGGTGGCGTCGAGCGCGCGCGCGCGTTCAGCAAGCGCCTCGGCGCAGGCCTCGCGATCATCGACAAGCGCCGTCCCGCGCCGAACGTTTCGGAAGTCATGAACATCGTCGGTGATGTGCGCGGCAAGAAGACCGTGATCGTCGACGACATCATCGACACCGCCGGCACGCTGACGCACGCCGCGATCGCGATCAAGGCCGCCGGCGCGACCAGCGTCGCTGCCTGTGCGAGCCACGCCGTGTTCTCCGGTAAGGCGATCCAGCGAATTACCGATTCGCCGCTCGAGCAAGTCGTCGTAACGAACACGATTCCACTGTCCGAAGCCGGTCAGCAGTGCTCGAAAGTTCGCGTCAAGAGCGTCGGGCGCTTGCTCGGCGAGGCCATCAAGCGCATCCATCACGGAGATTCGATCTCCTCGTTGTTCGTGTAGAACTAGCCCCCGAAGAAGAAGAAGAGAGTCAGTCATGAACGAGCAGAAGGAACAAGCCAAGAGCAGCGTCGGCAAGCTGACCGTTCAGGTCCGCAACATCGGCGGTAAAGGTGTGGTTCGTGCGCTGCGTACGCAGGGCAAGGTTCCGGGCGTGTGTTACGGCGCGTCGCCCGAAGGCCGCGTCGAGCCGCTGCCGATCACGGTCGATCTCAAGGCGCTGCGCGCCGCGCTCGATCCGATCCGCAAGCAGAACACCGTGATCGATCTGACGATCGAAGATAACGGGAAGTCTCGCCGGCTCCACGCGCTGGTCAAAGATTTTCAGGTCGAGGTGGTGCGCCGCGACGTCACGCACGTCGATCTGCTCGCGATCGATCCGAACAAGGAAGTCACCGCGGACGTGCCGATCGAATTCCTCGGCAAGCCCAAAGGCACCGTCGACGGTGGTCAGCTCCGCGCCGTCATTCGCGCCCTCACGGTTCGCGCGAAGCCGAGCGACATTCCGATCAAGCTCAGCGTCGATGTCTCGCCGCTCGAGATCGGTGACGTGATTCACGTCTCCGAGATCGCGCTGCCGTCGAACGTCACGGTGATCACCAACCGCGATCTCGCGGTGGTCACGTGCGCGGCGCCGGAAGCGGAAGAAGTCGTTGCAGCGCCGACCGAGGGCGCAGCGGCTGCAGGAGCCGAGGGCGCAGCGGCAGCGGGTGCAACGCCGGCAGCGGGTGCAGCGCCCGCAGCGGGCGGCAAGGCCGGCGATGCCAAGGCAGCAGCTCCGGCGGCAGGCGCGAAGCCTGGCGACGCGAAGGCAGCCGCGGGCAAAGCAGCTCCGGCAGCAGCTCCCAAGAAGAAGTAACGCCCCGTGTGGCTGGTTGCGGGCCTGGGAAATCCAGGCGCGAAGTACGAACGCAACCGCCACAACATCGGTTTCCGCGTCGTTGACGAGCTTGCGCGCAGGCATCAGTTGCCCGCGTGGAAGCCGAACAAGCTCGGCGGTGACGCGACCACCGGGATGGTGGCGCGCACCAAGACCGCGCTGCTCAAGCCGATGGAGTTCATGAACCTGTCCGGCTTCGCCGTGCAGCGGACGGCCGCGTTTCACGATGCCGATGTCGCGCACATCATCGTCGTGCACGACGAGATCGATCTCGAATTCGGCATCGTCCGCCTGAAGAACGGCGGCGGGCACGGCGGCCACAACGGGCTGCGCTCGATTCACGAGCAGCTCGGCGAAGGCGGCTTCGCGCGGGTGCGGATGGGCGTCGGTCGCGACCCGAACAAACCGCCGGGCAGCAAGGATGCGGCGGCTTGGGTGCTGTCCGATTTTCCCGCGGGCCAGGACAAGGTCGTGACCGCCATGATCTCGGCGGCTTGCGACGGTATCGAGTCGATTCTCACCAAGGGAATCGTGCCGGCGATGAACGAGCACAACGGGCGTTCCAGTTTCGCAAGTTCGTGATACAAGACCGCTCCCCTCGCTCCTCCCCGCCAAGGGATGGGCTTCACACCCAAGAGGAATTACATGGCAAGACTGCAGTCACTCAGAGACAAACCGAACACTTCGCGCGAGTACGAGACGATCTACATCCTTCGTCCGAACACGCCGAACGAAGGCGTCGCCGAGGTCAATACCCGTATCCGCACGATCATCGAATCGATGGGCGGAAAAGTCATCAAGGTCGACAACTGGGGCAAG
>JAQBQF010000067.1 GCA_028287115.1 Myxococcales bacterium | reverse complement strand
TCGGTAGTAACCATCCTCGCCGCGCCGCATGTTCTGAAGGAACTCCCAATCGCCATACGGGAATTCGTGGAGGAACACGATGCGCAGCCCTGCCGTCGCGAGCGCTGTGACGATTTCGCCGAGCGTGTGCGACCACTCATAGCCTGGCGATGACACGGGTGCCTCATGCACAGCGTAGTCGGTGCCACCATCGTACTTCGTCGGACCGGACTGAAAATACGGCTCTACGATTCGCAGCACAGACGGATCGTCGGCGTTGCTGATGCAGCGACTGAACGGATGACCGTCGGCGATATAGAAGAAACCGCCAGGAGCAATTGAACGTGCGATCAGCGACGCCCAATGGTCGAGGTTCGGAAGCCAGACCGTGGTGCCGAACGACGTGAAGACGATATCGTACGTCTCGCCGAGATCGCCGATTTCGTCTACGTCTGCGCAGATGAAGCGAGCATCGAGCCTGCACTCCGTGGCTAGGTCCCGTGCCCGGGCGATTGCTTCAGCGGAAAAGTCCACGCCGGTAACCTTCGCGCCGAGACGCGCCCACGACAGCGTATCGAGTCCGAAATGGCACTGCAGATGGAGCAAGGATTTGCCCCGCACTTCGCCAACCTCGCGCCGCTCAAGTGGACGCAGACTGAGGCCACCAGCCTTGAAGCCTTCGATGTCGTAGTAGTCCGATGGCCTCTCGTGGATCTTGGCGAGCTCCGCCCAATGGGTGCGGTTAGTTTCGATGAATTTGTTCACGTCAACCGCCGGGTCATTCTGAGTCTGAGTCTCCGCGCTGCGCGCCGATCGATCAAGATGTCTTGTGATCAGGGGAAGTGATCAGCGGACGACATCAACTTTGTCAACGTCGCTCAGCAGGTTGACCCTCGTTGACGAACTCCTCGCCGGCCGACCACCCATCGTGCCGTCGAGCGCAGATCCATCCCCACGCGCGAGCCGCCACTTCGTCCGGGTATACGCCACACGGAACCCGCGGCGCTCCGCATTCCGCTGCGACGTACTGCCCGGTTCGGTCACCATCATCGCGAGCTCGCAGCCACGCCGCCGAGCCTCGACGAGACGCGCCGCGAGCAGCATCGCCTGTGCCCCGAGGCCGCGCCCCGCCGGGATCGTGCTCGCGCCGGCGAGCAACGCCACGCCGTCGTGGACGCCCAGCGACGCGGTGGCGATCGGCGCGTTATCGCGCTCGACGACGAAGTGGGTCATCGAGCGATTGGCGCACGCGATCTCCGCCATCGAGCGGATCACTCGTACGATGACCGGGTCCTCGGACCAGCCGGCCACCGAGGTCTCGATCCACCCGGCGAAATCGGCCGGCTCGATCATTCGCACGCAAAGCGTCTCCGAGGTAGGAGCTGTCATTCGCTCGTCGATCGCGTGCACGAGGACGGTGCTCAGCTCGTGCGGCCTGTAGCCGCGATCGACGAGCAACGCGATCGTCGCGAGGCCGGCGAGTGGACTCACCTCGTGCATCACGGCGGCGCCTCGCG
Source organism: Myxococcales bacterium (assembly GCA_028287115.1). Classification (GTDB taxonomy): domain Bacteria; phylum Myxococcota_A; class Polyangia; order Haliangiales; family Haliangiaceae; genus JABFXX01. Next base: position 6,096 of record JAQBQF010000067.1, on the reverse strand, counting down.
ACTCGAGGTACGCCTCGATCGCCGACAGCGAGCTGGCCGTGGTCGGGCCGAACAGGCCGAGCCCGAAGGTCTGCGTGATCGGCGACTCGACACCATCGAACATCGCGTACGTCCCGTCGAAGTCTTGCCACGTCGCGCCAACCTCCGGTCTCAGCTCCTGGGACGCGGCGATGCACGATGTTCCGATCGAGCCCTCGGCACGTTCGAGGCGACGCGACAACGCGTGATCCATGAAACAAGACATGTGCGGACCTTCGCACGATGAAACGTCGAGCGATCGAAGATCACCCGCCGTGTAACCGAGGTCTTAGCGTGCGACTCGAGCTACGGAGTCAGCCGTGATCGAATGGATTCCCGCCGAGCGTCGCGGACCCATGCGCGGGGGCAGGTCAGTCGCGCCGGTTGCGGCGCCTGAGTGTGGTAGCGAGATGCACCGCGTCGTAGCCGTATTTTTCGCGGACGCGATCGACTGCGATCCCGCGACGCTCGCCAGCGCCGAACAGCGGGAGTTGGATCGAGTCGAGGCGCAGCTTCGCGAGCGCGACGCCGAGCAGCCGAATGGGGAGCGTGCGCGTGCGCGCCTCGCGATACAGCTCGAGGATGATGCGATGCAACTCGAAGTCGACGCTGGTCGGCGCGATCGTCTTGCCACGCGTGAGCGTGTGGAAGTCGGTGTAGCGCAGCTTGAGCGTCAGTTGTCCCGCGACGACGCCGCGATGGCGCGCGCGCGACCCAACTCGCTCGCACAGCTCCGACAGCACCTCGCCGGCGGTATCGCGGCTGGTCTCGGCGAACGTGCGTTCATTCGAAATCGTCCCCGCGACCGCGCCTCGCGGATCGTGCTCGCGAAACGCCGGACGCTCGCGGCCGAGCTCGTCGGAGCCTTCGCCGCGCGCGGTGAGCCGGATCCCGGCAGTGTACGCGCCGAAGATCGGACGCAGCATCGACTCCGGCGCGGCGACGAGCTGGCCGAGCGTGTCGATGCCGAGCGCGTGCAGCCGGGTCTCCGCGACCGGCCCGATGCCCGGCAGCTTGCGCACCGGTAGTGGCGCGAGCCTGTCCGCCTCGGTGCCCGCGCGGACGATCAGCACGCCTTGCGGCTTGGCGAGTCCGCTCGCGACTTTCGCCATCGACTTGCTCGTCGCGATGCCTGCGCTCGCCGGCAGCCCGAGCTCGCGATCGATCGTCGCCGTCATCTCGCGAACGACGCGCAGGATCGTCGAATCGTCGTCGGTGTCGCCGTCTCGCCGGTACAGCCGCTCGCAACCGCGGAAGTCGAGGTAGTGCTCGTCGATGCTCGCCGCGACGACGATCGGGCTGTACCGCTCGACGATCTGTCGCGCTCGCGCCGAGTAATCGCTGTACGCCTCGCCGTGCCCGGGCACGAACACGGCGTCTCTCGGTGCGCGCTCCGACGCGTCGCGGATAGACATTCCCGAGCGCACGCCGAACGCACGCGCCTCGTAGCTCGACGACGTAACGACGCCGCGGCCGCCGCGGCGGCCACCGACGACGACGGGCCTACCTCGCAGGCTCGGATCGAGCAGCCGCTCGACGGAGACGAAGAATGTGTCGAGGTCGAGGCAGCACATCCGTGGCGCGAGCATCTGGAATCCTTCGATCTTGCCGCTGAACGGATGTTTAGTACAGTCAGATGTCGATCTCGGCTGTGGTCGATCGTCGTCTCTACAAATCACAAACAGAATGGAGATCGCGATGCGCAAGCTGTTGGTTCACGAGTTCGTCACCCTCGACGGCATCATGCAGGCCCCGGGCGCCCCCGACGAAGACCGCGATGGCGGCTTCCAGCACGGCGGCTGGACCCGTTCCTACTGGCACGACGACATCGGCGCGACGTTCGGCGCGCTGATGCAGGACGTCGACGCGTTCCTGCTCGGTCGTCGCACGTACGTCACACACGCCGAAGCGTTCGAACCGATGCCCGTCGGCGATCCGTTCGGCGATCTGATGAATGCGCCCGCGAAGTACGTCGTGTCGAAAACGCTGACCAAGCCGATCTGGCGCAACACGACGATCATCCGCGATGACATCGTCGCCGCGGTCCGCGCGCTCAAGGCAGGTCCCGGCCGGTCGATCGTGACCGACGGCAGCAGCCAGCTTGTCCACACGCTGATCGAGAACGATCTCGTCGACGAGCTGTATCTGCACGTGTATCCACTCGCGCTCGGTCGCGGCAAGCGCGTGTTCCCGGCCACCGGCATCGATCGCCGGTTCACGCTCGCGAAAGCGACGCCGTATCCAACCGGCGTCGTCGGCCTGCACTACACGCGCGCGTCATAGCTCCTGCTGCTCCGCGAGCTTAGCGGCGGAGGTGGGGCAGGAGCAGTGGCATCAATCGCCGGGTGAACTCGATCGAGTCAGTCGCCGACAAGTGAGACCACTCGACGCACTGGAAGCTCGCGAGCTCGGGCGCATCTTCGAAGTGAATGCCGGGTGCGCCGGTCACCGCGAGCAACGCGTCCCAGGTCGTCTCGCGTGGGAACTCGTGACGTTCGTGCTGGAGCACGCCACCGCTCGACGGGAACCGCACGTAGATCACGCGGCCGCCGCGCGCGCGGATGCGGGTGACTGCCGCGTATTCGCGCCACAAGATCGCGTGACGGAGTCCTTCCTTCTCGGCGGCCTTTTGCGCGGGCGGTTCGGGCGACGGCGGATCGGGGAACACCCAGTTCGCTTCGATCTGCTCGCGCCGCGCAGCGTCGGTCTCGACGCCGTGGAACAGCGAGCCGCGGCGTTCCTCGTCGACGCTGTGAACATACGGCAAGAACAGCGCTGCACCCTCGGCGCCAGCGCGCTGAGGCAGATCCAGCTGCTCGATCAGCTTGCGTAGCGTTAGCTCGTCACCGTTGAGGAACGCGAGACGTGCGTCGAGCCACTGCCACAGACGCGCGCTGATCCTTTGCGAGATCGCGTTGTGCTCGTAGCGTTCGACCGCGCGTTTCACGATGCTCGTCGCTGCTCTCTCCGGAAGGAACGTCAGCCCCGGCACGAAGCTGACGATCGCGGTGCCGCGGAAGTGTGGATCGGCCGCCAGCTTCTCGAGCATGAATAGCTCGTTGGTACCAACGGTCGCGAGCTGGATCGGTCGTGGGCCGCCCGCAGCTCGCTGAAATTCTTCGAGGTCGAGATCGAACAGCATCCGCGAGGATCCGATCAACACGACCTGATCAGGTGACGCATCGGCGAACCGCTCGTACGTGCGCGCCCACAGGTCCGGTGTGTCGTCGAGGGCGGGTGCAAAGCCCCGTGCACGACACAGGATCTCCCAGCCGCTAACGAGCAGCACGGTCGACACCACCGCCATCGCGAGCATGCGGTTCCATCGCCGCTCGGGAATCGGGCGTTCAAAACTGGAAGTAGATGAAGGCATCTCCCGTTCCTTGGGCCAAGAGAATCGCAACACACATGACGATCCACACGCCGGTGAGCACCGGCTCGCGTGCGTGCGCGGCCCAGTCCTCGACGCTGCGGTCGCGCAACGTCCAATGAACCCCGAGGACTCCGAGCATCGTCCCGAGGACCGCGACGATCTCCTGCGTCGGCAGGACCGGTGGTCCACCGGCGCCGCCGAAAGCCGCGCGGACGAGCGCGAGCGATCCGTTCAGGTCCTTCGAACGGAAGAAGATCCACGTGATGCAGACGAGGAAGAACGTGATCATCGCCAGCAGCCACTGTCCGAGCGGGCTCGCGAACCAGGCGCTACGCGGCACGAAGCGCCGCACGAGACGCTCGAGGAGCAGATAGAACCCGTGAATCCCGCCCCAGATCACGAAGTTCCAGGAGGCGCCGTGCCACAGGCCGCCGATCAACATCGTGAGCATGAGGTTCACGTGCGTCCGGACAGGACCTTTGCGATTGCCGCCGAGCGGCACGTAGAGATAGTCACGTAGCCAGCGCGAGAGCGAGATGTGCCAGCGCCGCCAGAAATCGGAGAAGCCGATCGCGGCGTACGGAAAGCGGAAGTTGTCCGGAAGCGAGAAGCCGAAGCACAGCGCGGCGCCGATCGCACACGTCGAGTAACCGGCGAAGTCGCAGAAGATCTGCCCACTGAACCCGAGGATCCCGGTCCACGCATCGAGCGCGCCAACACCGCCGTGTGCGCCGAACACCGCTTCGGCGGATGGTGAGAAGATCGTGTCGGCAAGCACCACCTTCTCGAACAGTCCGAGCGTCATCAGGAACAACCCGAACCCCAGCGCCTGGCGGGTGGCGCGGTGTGGCCGCTCGAATTGCGGAACGATCTCGTGCGGTCGAAGGATCGGCCCCGCGACCAGGTGCGGGAAAAAGGTCAGGAACAGGCCGTAGTCGAGGAACGACTTGAACGGCGTGCAGCGGCCCAGGTAGACGTCGATCGTGTAGCTGATCGTCTCGAACGTGTAGAACGAGATGCCGATCGGCAGGATGATGCTCGGCGTCGCGGGATGAAAGTCGAGCCCCATCGCGCTCGCGAGCCTCGCGAAGTTCTCGACGAGGAATGCGCCGTACTTGAAGTAGCCAAGCAGCCCGAGGTTGACGATCAGGCTGATCAGCAGGATCAGGCGACGACGCGACACGGTCTTGGCCGCGTACAACCAGCGCGCGACGAACCAGTCGACGAGCGTCGAGAGCCAGAGGATCAAGATGAAGGGTGGATTCCACGCCGCGTAGAACAGGTAACTCGCGACGAGCAACATCGCCTTGCGCGCGCGCCAGTCTTCGATCGCGTACCACAGCGCGATCACGACCGAGAAGAACACGACGAACGTCAGCGAATTGAACAGCATGTCAGCAACCCAGCTGCGCGAGCACAGGCGCAGCGAGCTTGGCCGCACTCTCGCAGCTCTCGCCGGCCACCTTCGCGGAGTCGCCCTTCGCATCCGCGGCCTGTTTCCACACCGTGGTGCCGTGCGCGAATGTCGCCCGCGCTCCTGGCGTGAGCTTCGTGCACGCCGCTACCCGCCGGAGATAGTCATCGCATGCGGGGATACCGACAGGCCCGACGGTCTCGACGATCGACTCGGGCGGCGCTTTCTCGACGGGCACCGGCTTGGCGCGCTGGCACCCCGACATGCCGGTCACCACGATCAAGCCCACGAGCCACTTCACCGAGGCGACCTTATCACTTCCGATCGGGGACGAGCTGACGCAGCTGCCACGCTTGTTTCAGCGGTGACCTCATCATCAACTCCACCGGCGTGACGGTGACACGGTCCGTCGTCGACGGTGGCCATGTCCAGTCTGGCAGTCCGTCCCCGTACGACCTCAAGGGCGCAATCTTGGAGGACGTGCAGATCCTCGGCCCCGGCAATGACGGTTCCGCGGCTATCGGCAACAGCAACTACACCTGTCGGCGATGTGACATCAGCGGCAACAACCGTGGCTTCGCTCTCGCGGACCAGGTGCTGGTCGTCGATTCGTACGCGCACGACTTCTGGATCCAGCCGGCGTCGCAACAGGGGCCGAATTCGACGCACCAGACGGCCGCCTCGACGCATGGCGGTAGCACCGTCCAGGTCATCCACTCGACGCTGCGGTGCAACTCGGACGCCTACGCCTGTTCGTCGGCGTTCTCGTTCTACAGCGAGGACGCACCTGGCATCAGCGACGTGCTGGTTCAGAACTGTCTGATCTCGACAGACGCAGGGTACGGCATGCTGTTCGGCACGCTCATCCCCGGCAAGCCCTACGGCATCACCAACACCCGCGTGATCGACAACGTGATCACCAGTCAGGAGTTCGGGCCGGTGGCCAATTGGCCGGCCGACCAAGCGGGCAACACCTGGAGCGGCAACAGGTCGCCGGATGGGGCCAGCATCACCCCGTAACTCGCACACGACTCAGGAGGAGTGCGCTTCGAGCATAGGACAACTTAGACCGATTTTCGTCCGGCAGGCCGCCGCACGAACAGCGGCCGTACTGCACCGACAGCCACGATCTGAGTTACTCCCGCAAAGGAGGTAGCGTTCGTGGGTCGGCGGCGCTGGCTGCGTCGATGATCGGCTCACGCTGCCGTGTACACTGCGCGTCATGAACAAGCACCGATTCGTCTGGCACGACCTCAACACGAAGGACCTCGAAGGCTCGAAGAAGTTTTAC
>JAQBQF010000280.1 GCA_028287115.1 Myxococcales bacterium | reverse complement strand
GATACAGCTGTCCGATCGGGCAGTCGCCCGGAAATAGCGAACGGTCGGCCGGCCGATCTCGGGAACGAGGCACAACCTCAACAACGAGGCACAACGAGCAGGGCCGAAATGAGCTGCGTGCCGCCGACGATCCCAGGGCGCCTGCCGGGTCAATCCAGCGCATAGGCGCAGCACAGACCGCCTGTTGCAGGGTCGTGCCGATCTTCGGCGACGATGTACACTCGCATCTTGTCACGTCGCGATCTGATCGGCCGAGCCCGAGCTCACTACCTCGGTCGCAACCACACGGTCCGTTGGAGCGCGCTCGTCGCCCTGTCGGTCGTGGTCTGCACCTCCGCCGTCCTCCTCCTCCCGTCGACGACCGCGAAGACACGCGTCGCGATCCGCGTGCCATGCGAGCAACCGGCGGCGTGCGCGTTCGCGGAGTCCCTCGCCGTCGACGTGTGGAGTGAGGAGCGCGCGCCCGGACTTCCCCTCGATGTCGTGGTGATGAACGACGCGCTCCACCGGCTCGATGCGGCCGGTGTGGCATGGCAGATGCTCGTGCCCGATATCGATGCGGTCGCGAAGGCCGAGTGGGATCGCCTGCACGATCCCGCGGTGGCGCGACCGGCCGACTGGTTCGGTGAGTACCGCGACTTCGGCGCGATCAGCGCGCACTTGCGGGAGCTGGCGGAGCTCGCACCCGATCGCGCTTCGCTCCAGGCAATCGGTGGATCGGTCGAAGGTCGCCCATTGTGGGCCCTGCGCATTCGCGGTCACGCCGCGAATCCCAAGCGGATGTTGATCGATGGCACGCAGCACGCGCGCGAGTGGATCGCCGCGATGGTCACGACGTGTGTCGCCGACCGGCTCGTCCGTGGCTACGATCGAGACCCGGCGATTCGCGCGTTCGTCGATAGGACCGATCTTTGGGTCGTGCCTGTCGTCAATCCCGACGGCTACCAGCACTCGTGGGCTGGCAATCGCTACTGGCGGAAGAATCGCCGCAACCGGATCGGCGTCGACCTCAATCGCAACTTCTCGGTCGCGTGGGGCGGGGCGGGCTCGAGTCGATTCGAGCGCTCGGAGACGTATCGCGGCGAGTATGCGTTTTCGGAACCCGAGAGCAGCGCGCTTCGCGATCTGGCCAAGCGCGAGCACATCGCGTTGCATGTCGACTTTCACGCGTACGGTCAGCTCGTGTTGTACCCGTGGAATTACACGTCGACGCCGACGAAGGATCGCGATCGCTTCAGGGCCGTCGGCGACCGCATCGCCTCGGCGATGTTCGCCGCGCATGAAACCCGCTACGCGCTGATCAATGGCATCGAGCTTTATGCCGCCGCGGGCACGATGACAGATTGGATGTATGGCGAAGCCGATGCGATGTCGTTCACGATCGAGCTCAGACCCAAGGGCGGCAGCGGCTTCGTGTTGCCACCCGAGCAGATTCGGCCGACGTGCGATGAAGGCTTAGCGGCAGTCCTCGCACTCCGCTCGGCACAGCCGGACTAGTTACCGCGCTACGGCTTGCCGCGGGGCTCGATGATCGGCGGGTTGACGACGAACTTGCCGCGTGATGCATCCCAACGCGGGAACCACGTCACGTAATAGTCGGACTTGTTGCCGCTGGCCAAGCCATGCACCATGAGTACGTCGCTCGGCGACTCGAAGCTGAAGCTGGTGATGGCGACGGTCTCGCACGTGGGAGCAGCGACCGCGCAGTTCGGGGGGAAATCGGGGCGGACCGAGACCGTCCGCGGCAGCGTCGCGATCTCGCTCCAGCGACCACCCGCATCGATCCAGACGAGCTTACGCGCGCTGCCATCTTTGGCGCGTACGACCGCGAGCTGCACGGTTTGCGAGCCCGCCTTCGTGGTGATCGAATCCCCGGCACTGTTTCCGACCGGGTAATAGCCGGGGAACGCACCGCCGGTGGCAGGCGCGCCACGGTCGACAACAGGCGCGCCACGGTCGACAACGGGCGCCTGCGGCTCGGGATTCGCGGGCCTTGGTTTCGCTCCGCCGCATGCAGCGAGTGAGAGAACGACAACAAGTGAAGTCAGGGCGCGCATCCGGATCTCCTGTGCTCGCTACCAACGGACGAGCTCGTCGAGGGCCTTGTTACAAAATCGTCGCGCGTGCCCGGGCGGCCACGGAGCCGCGTGTTTGTAACCGGAGCGACTCGATCAGCAGCAGTCTACGCGGTTCCGGAGCTCGAACAGGGCGTGCAACTCACGACTTCTTCGGCCGGCGACGGCGAAATAGCAACGCGACCGCGAGCCCGGCGTTCCCGCCGCTCGTCGAGCATCCCGTTGACTCGTCGGGAGGCACGGGCGCGACGGTGTCGTCGATTCGAGTGAGGCGCACCGCGTCGAACACGAGCTGCGCGTGATCTGAGACCGGCTCGCCGGTGTTGTCGGCGAGGTGGACCGACTGGCCGCCGCCTGCGACGAACTCGTGCTCGCCGAGTGACTGCCAGCCGTCGATCGCGCTCTGATCGAGCAACACCGTCCTCGTCGATCCAGCCGCTGCGATCGCATACGCCGCATGCTGCGAGGTCGCGTAGTCGTGTGCGGTGTACGCCTCGACGCGGTAACGCCCTGCCTGTTCGAAGTAGAGGTTCCAGTCCGCGAAGTTTGCTTGGAGGGCCGACGCGGTCGCGTGCGTCCACACGAGGTCGCCCTGTTCGCCGCTGCCGCTGACCTGTCGCAGATACGTCATCGGCCCGGATGCCGCGAAGCATGCATCGCCGTCGTCGATCTCGCCGCCGTTGGCCGCGATCGTTCCGCACGGCGGGCAGTCTTGCGCGCAACTGGCCGTGGTCTCGGCGCCGCTGCACGTTCCATCGCCACAGGCTCCGGACGCGGTGAACGCGACGAGATCGTCGCGAGATCCATTGAACACGTCGAGATCGAGGTTGGCGCCCGGGACACCCGCGACCGAGCCTGTCGCGGTGTTCTGCCAGATCGCCCACCGCGTCCACGGCGTCGGAATATTCGGGCACGCTGCACTCGTGTACTGCGCGACCCACAGAGGTGAGGCGGTGAGGTTCGCGCTCGCGGTCAGGTCGTGCCACGAGTACAGCCCGGCGTAGATGATCGGCGGCCGGCCGATCGCAGCCGCGACGTGATCGACCCACGCCTTCACGGATGCTGCGACCTGTGCAGGCGCGAGCCCACCCGAGACCTCGACATCGATCACCGGCGGCAGGTCTCCGGCCTCGAGCGGCCCCATCTTCTGCAGCAACAGATCCGCCTGCGCGATCGGATCTTCTGCGGGGCGAAAGAATTGATACGCGCCGCGGATCACGCCGGCATTTCGTGCGGCGGCCCAGTACGCCGGGAACTTCGGATCGACGTACTGCACGCCATCCGTCGCGCGAATGATCGCGAACTCGATGCCCGCCTGACGGGCGGCTGCGAAGTCGACGCTCGTCTCGTAGTAGGAAACATCCATCCCGCGAACCGTCGGTCCGTCGGCGCAGACCGTGTCCGCTTGCTGTTCCGAGCTCGTCTGGATCGCGCAACCGCCGAGGATCGTTACGACAATCGCGAAGACGTGACGCCGGCTCATTGGTCGGACCGGAAGATACAGGAGTCCATTCCAAACTCAATCGAATTCTCGCGAAGCTGTGGTGGGATGCCTCGTGGCCTCCTGTCCTTGTGGCTCCGGCGAAGACGCCGAGGCGTGCTGCGCGCGCTGGATCAAAGGAGCTCGACCAGCGCCGACGGCGCTCGCTCTCATGCGATCGCGATATACGGCGTACGTGCGCGGCGAGATCGATTACCTCCTGACGACGCACGATGCTTCATCGCGCGCGAGCGTCGACCGCGAGGCGATCGCGCGATGGTCGCGCGAGACACAGTGGCTCGGCCTCGAGATTCGCGACGTTCGAGACGGCGGCGAGCTCGACGAGCGCGGCGTCGTCGAGTTCATCGCGCGGGGAGTCACCGCCGGCAGGCCGTTCGCGCAGCATGAACGGTCGCAATTTCGAAAGCACGATGGGGCCTGGTTCTATGTCGACGGCAAGGCGATCCGCGAGCCGGTGCAAGCGATCGCCACGGCAGGCCGCAACGAGCCGTGCCCGTGCGGCAGTGGCAAGAAGTACAAACGTTGTCACGGCGAATCCTGATAGATTCGCGAGCCCGAGATGGTGGACCGTCCGAAGCTTGCGAGCACGATCGTCGACGACGACGCGCCGGCCGATGCAGCCGTAGCGCGCGCGGACACGGCGAGCCTGCGTCGCGGTGCCGCACTCGGCCGCTACGTCGTGCTCGACGAGCTCGGTGCCGGAGGCATGGGCGTTGTCTATGCGGCGTACGATCCAGAGCTCGATCGAAAGCTCGCGGTCAAGCTGCTGCGCGATGACCTCGGCGGTGCCGTCGATCGGCGAGCGCGCTTGCTGCGAGAGGCGCAAGCGCTCGCGCGGCTCGATCACCCGAATGTCGTTGCGGTCTACGACGTCGGCACGATCGGCGATCACGTCTTCATCGCGATGGAGTTCGTCGCCGGCCAGACGGTAACCGCGTGGCTCGCGGAGCGCCCTCGTGATTGGCGCGCCATCATCGGCGTCTACGTGCTCGCAGGTCGTGGCCTCGCAGCGGCGCACGCGCTCGGCATTGTCCACCGCGACTTCAAGCCCGACAACGTGTTGATCGATGGCGATGGTCGCGTGCGCGTCGTCGATTTCGGCCTCGCACGCACCTCCGAAGACGCCGCCGACGCGCCTTCGCGATCGACCTCGGCGCCCGACTGGGAGCGGCAGACCGATGGATCCGGCCGAGCAGCGCTCGCGCAGACGATCACGCGAACCGGCACGCTGATGGGCACGCCGGGATACATCGCGCCCGAGATCCAGCACGGCAAGACGTCTCCGGCGGTCGATCAATTCAGCTTCTGCGTCGCGCTGTGGCGCGCGCTCTATGGAGAGTTGCCGTTCGCGGGCGAATCGGCGGCCGAGCTCGCCGCCGCCGCGGCTGAAGGCAAGCTTCGGGCGCCCGCGCGGCAGACCCGCGTCCCGGCGCGGATTCATCGCGTGCTCGTGCGCGGTCTGTCGGCGAATCCCGAGGATCGATTCGCGTCGATGGACAAGTTGCTCGACGCACTCGCGCATCACTCGGCGCGGCGGCGTTACGTGATCGCCACGTGCGTCACGGTGCCGATCGTGCTCGCGAGCGTGATCGGACTAGGCGCGATGCGGAGCGATGATTCGCAGATCTGTCGAGGTGCCGAGCGTCAGCTCGCCGGCGTGTGGGATCCCGATCATCGTGCGGCGATCTCACGCGCGTTCGCTGCGACGAAGATGCCGTTTGCGACGACATCCGCCGCCGGTGTCACGGGGCTGCTCGATCAATACGCAGGCGCGTGGTCGACGATGCGCACCGAAGCATGCGAGGCCACGCGCGTCCGTGGCGAGCAGTCCGAGGAGCTGCTCGATCTGCGGATGGCCTGCCTCGATGCTCGCGCTCGCGAGCTCCGCGCGTTTGCCGACGTGCTCGCGCATGCCGACGCCAAGACCGTCGAGAAATCGTTTCAGGCGGCACAGGCGCTGTCGCCTCTGAGCGATTGCGCGGACAGCGCCGGCCTGAAGGCGCCGGTTCGCCTGCCCGCGAACCCCGCGATTCGCGCGCAGATCGCAGAGCTGCGCGGAAATCTCGCGGAGGCGAGGGCGCTCGACATCGCCGGCAAGTTCAAAGATGCCATCGCGCGCGCGCAGCCGCTCGTCGTCGCTGCACGGGCGACGCATTATCGGCCGCTCGAAGCGACCGCGTTGACCGTGCTCGGCACGGCGCAACGCAACGCGAACGACTATCCGGCGGCACAGCAGACGCTCGAAGCCGCCGTCGCCGCGGCGATCGCCGCCAGAGACGATGCGACCGCTGCCGACGCTGCAACGTCGCTCGTGCGCGTCGTCGCGTACGATCGAGCGAAGCCGGAAGACGGCGAGCCGTGGATCGCGCGCGCGCAAGCCTTCCTCGAAGCGCATGACGACGAGCGCGTCCGTGCGCAACTCGATAACAACGTCGGCATCGTGCGGTTCGCGGCGGACCGGTTCGACGAGGCCCTCGCGCAGTACCAGACCTCGCTTGCGCTGCGTGAACGGCTCTATGGGGCGCAGAGTCCGCTCGTGGCCGCGTCCCTCGACAACATCGGCCTTGTCTACGACAGCAAGGGCGAATATGCCCGCGGCACGGACTTCCACAAGCGCGCGCTCGCGATCGATCTCGAAGCGCTCGGGCCGATGCATCCGAGCACCGCGTTGACGCTGACGAATCTCGCGGTGTCCCTTCACAATCAAGGATTGTTCGACGAGGCGCTGACGACCGCCCAGCGCGCCGTCATGATCAAGGAAGCCGCGTACGGCCCCGAGTCGGCGCCGGTCGCGATGTCGCTCAACGAGATCGGCAACATCTATTTCTTCCAGGCCCGCT
>JAQBQF010000270.1 GCA_028287115.1 Myxococcales bacterium | reverse complement strand
CCACCGCCACCGCCACCGCCACCGCCACCGCCGCCACCGCCGCCACCGCCGCGTCCACGACCACCACCGCCACCGCCGCCACCGCGGCGCTGACCGCCGCCGCCGCCGTCTTCGGAATCGCGATCTCGCCGCGTCTCCATCTCGGCGATGATCCCCGCGTCGTCTTCGGCGGTGAGCGCTTCACGCGCGACCAGGAAGATCTGATCTTCGCGCGCGACATGTGCGTGATGGGCCGCCGCGAGCTTCTCGGCGAGCTCGAGGAGCGACTTGCCGGTGCCTTGCCTCGACGCGTCGCCGAGCTGAGAGGCGGTGTCTGCGATCGCGTTCTGTAGCGCGATCTGATTCGGGTGCTCCGCGGATAACGCCGCGAGTGCTTCGGCGAGCTCGGGGCGACGCGTGGACAGGCGAGGGAACACCGAGCCTTCCTCATCGAGGAAGTGCCGCGTCACGGCGCGCTGAAAATAGCCGACTGCATCGCGCACGATCTGGACGTCGCCGTCCTCGGGACGCCCGGCCGCCAATCTTCGCGCGGCCGCGAGCAGCCCCGTCATCACGTCGTCATGCCGACGATGAGACCGGTCGAGTTGCGTAAGGCTGGCAAGCTCCATCACGGACAAGGATCCACTACTTCGGCGATGCGCGACCACTGCCGTCGCCGAAAAAGCGCTCGCGGCGGCTCACGAAAGGGCGTAGGCGCGCTACAACGCCCTCGGATGGCCCTCGAAAATGTCGTCATCATTGGCAGTGGCCCGGCCGCGCACACGGCCGCGATCTATGCCGCCCGCGCGAACCTCAACCCGGTCCTGTTCGAGGGGTTCCTCGCCGGCGGGATCGCCGCGGGCGGTCAGCTCACGACCACCACGGACGTCGAGAACTTCCCGGGATTCCCCGAAGGCATCTCGGGGCCTGACCTGTGCGAGAAGTTTCGTGCGCAATCCGCGCGGTTCGGGACCCGGATCTTCACCGAGACAGTGACGAAGATCGACTTGTCTCGGCGGCCGTTCCGCTACGCGAGCGACGAGCAAGAGGGCGAAGCGCGCGCGATCATCGTCGCGACCGGCGCGACCGCGAAGCGCGATGATGTCCCGGGCACGCGCGACGGCGAGCTCTGGCAAAAGGGCGTCTCGGCGTGCGCGGTCTGCGACGGTGCGCTGCCGATGTTCCGCGGCAAGCCGCTGTTTGTCGTCGGCGGCGGCGACTCGGCGATGGAGGAGGCCTCGTTCCTGACGAAGTTCGCGTCCAAGGTGTATGTCGTGCATCGCCGCGACGAGCTGCGCGCATCCGCGATCATGCAGAACCGCGCGAAGGCCAATCCGAAGATCGAGATGCTGCTGTCGCACCGCGTCCAGGCGGTCGAAGGCGGCCACACGGTCGAGCAAGTCCGCGTCCACGACCTCAAGACGCAAACGGACCGCGTGCTGCACGCCGCCGGCCTATTTTTTGCGATCGGTCACGTTCCGAATACGGCATTTCTTAATGGTCAGGTCGCGCTCGACGATCAGGGCTACATCCTCACCACCCCAGGGACCACGCAAACCAGCGTCGACGGGGTGTTTGCGGCCGGTGACGTGCAGGACAAGAAGTATCGCCAGGCGATCACGGCGGCCGGCACCGGCTGTATGGCCGCCCTGGAAGCCGAGCACTTCCTGTCGGCTCACTGAGGGCCCAGAGGCCGCGGGAATGGACGCCACGGGAGTCCCGGTTTTTGGGACGACCCCATGTCACAATCCCTCTATCCCGTGAGTCGAGAGCCTTCTCCTCCATATCGCGAGTCGGGCCTGACGAAGGTCCTAGCGGTGTTGTTGTTGCTGGTCGCCGGTGCGCTCGTGTTCACCGTGATCCAGCAGCGTCGCCAACCACAGCATTACGTCTCGGTCGAGCCACGGCCGATCTCGCAGCGCCCAGACGACAAGCTCGGCGCTGACGAGCAAGCGACGATCGACGTGTTCGGCAAGTTCAGCCGATCGGTCGTCCACGTGACCTCGCTGCGAAAACGCCAGGACCGGATCACGATGGACGTCACCGAGATCCCGCTCGGCACCGGGTCGGGATTCGTGTGGGATCAAGACGGTCACATCGTCACGAACTTCCACGTCGTCGCTGAAGGTGATCAGGCCTCGGTGACGCTCAACGACGGATCGACGTATCCGGCGACGATCGTCGGCGTCGCGCCCGACAAGGACGTCGCGATCCTGCACATCGACGCGCCGCCGCAGAAGCTGTTGCCGCTTCCGCTCGGCCAATCGACGAACCTCAAGGTCGGCCAGAAGGTCCTCGCGATCGGCAATCCATTCGGGCTCGATCAGACGCTCACGACCGGAGTGATCTCGGGCCTCGGCCGCGAGATCAAGAGCGTCAGCGGCCGCCCGATCTCCGACGTGATCCAGACCGATGCATCGATCAATCCCGGCAACTCCGGCGGGCCGCTGCTCGATAGCTCGGGCCGGCTGATCGGTATCAACACGGCGATCTACAGCCCGTCGGGTGCGAACGCGGGCCTCGGGTTTGCCGTCCCGGTCGACACGGTCAACATGATCGTCCCGCAGCTCATCAAGTCCGGAAGGATCACGCGGCCGGGCCTCGGCATCTCGATCCTCGCCGATCAGATCGCGATCCAGAATCGGATCGACGGTGTCGTGATCGTCCAGGTCGTCCCGGGCGGCGCCGCCGAGCAAGCGGGGCTCGTCGGAGCGAAGTCGACGTCCAATGGTGTCGAGCTCAACGACGTGATCGTCGGCATCGAGGGCGCCGAGATCCACCGCGCCAACGATCTGTACAAGGCGCTCGATAACCACAAGGTGGGAGACTCGATCGACGTTACGGTCGAGAATCACGGCAAACGGCGCACGATCAAGGTTACTCTTCAAGCAATCCAGTGAGCCGCAGAGCCCGCGCAGTTGTTCAGCACGAGCCAGCGCCACCACCCGCCATCGCGGAACCGACCAACTATCGGAACAGCCTCTACCAACGACTGAGATCGGCCGCCGCCGCAGGATTCTTCGAAGGCCTCTCGGGGCTCGCGCGGCTCCATCCCGCGGCCTCGCCGAAGCGCCACGGCGTCGAGGTGGAGTCCGATGTTCGTTACGGCTCGCACGACGAGTTTCATCGGCTCGATATCTATCGCCCGATGCATCGGCCCAAGCCGTGGCCGGTCGTGTTCTATGTCCACGGTGGCGCGTTTCACTTGCTCTCGAAGGACACCCACTGGCTGATGGGCCTCGTGTTCGCGAGGTTCGGGTACCTCTGCGTCAACATCAGCTACCGGCTCGCACCGACGCATCCGTATCCGGCCGCGATCGAAGATACGTGCAACGCGTATCTGTGGATGGTCTCGCGCCTCGAAGAGCTCGGAGGCGATCCGGACCGAGTTGCGGTCGCGGGAGAATCAGCGGGCGGCAACCTGATCACCGCGCTGACGCTGGCGGCGACGCAGCAGCGATCCGAGAGCTGGGCGCGCAAGGTCTACGACTGCGGAGTCGTGCCGCGCGTCACGATGCCGTTCTGCGCGATGCTCGAGGTCTCGCGTCCGGAGAGAGTCTCGCAGCGCCGACATTTGCCCTTCTGGGTCGATGGAATGATCCGGGATGCCGCGGCGTCGTACCTGCGTGGTCATTCCCCCGAGCCGGGCCCGCATACC
>JAQBQF010000176.1 GCA_028287115.1 Myxococcales bacterium | reverse complement strand
AGCTGTGAGCGCACTTGCGACGTCGGATGCTTACGCAAATTTCGTGAGTGGTGATCAGCACGGATTCTCGTCTCCAGAGGAGTACGTAAAGGCTGCTTTACTCGGCGGAGCAATCGGCGGCGTTGCTGGCGGTTTGACCGAACACCTGAGCACCGGCTCGTCGGAGTACTTGCCGAAGGGCCACACCAACGAGCTATCAGCAACCAGTTCAGCGACGGACGCATTTACACCAGTAGAACGGTCAGTGATCACCGAGGCTCAGGCCATCCTAAAAGCAAGCGTGTTCGAAAAGATCCGTTTGGCCCACACGACCGGCGAAAGTGTGGTTATCGAGGTAGATGGAGTGACGATTCAGTATGAGCCAGGGCTCCCGGCCTCCGGCATGACAATGTTCGGTGAAAATGGATTTCTTGTTGGTCCAGATGCTTTCACAAGCCCTTCGGAGCTAACAAAGACAGTGCTGCACGAGCTACATCGCCTGCGCACGAGTGCTTCGTCCGAAGGTGTATCTGGTGATCTGGCGACGCAAGAGACAAAGTCGGCATTCGATTTCGCTGAAAAGGCATCGAGGGAAATCCGATGAAGTCAGAATCCCAGAAATGGATCGATGCTGCCATCGTCTTGGGTCGTGACCCAACCGCCAAGGTGCGCTGTCCCGTTTGCGATGACGCCGAACTCGTCGTGCGCGACATCTATCCTACGCCAGAGGCGGATGTGTTCGAGAGATATCTAGAATGTCCGAAATGCGGGTCTCGGAACATCATGCGAATGAAACGTCGAGATCCCCAGGCACGCCCTGAGTGACTTGGGGATCGATCGGTCATGAATGTCGGAGGGCTTACGTTCCCAAACGTCTTCATGACCGCTGCTGCTGCCCGTGAGTCTGCGAAATCATATGGACGAGCCACCTCGTGTCCGGCCGAGATGCGGACCGTGCGAACGGACATCGGACGAATCATCATCAACCATGTCGCGGTCGTGCTCCGATCGCCGGAGAAACGACCCCCGGTCCGGATCTCGCACAGGTGACTTCAGTGCCGACGGACTCACGGACATCTTGACTGTGACTCGGGTTGATGGACTACCGCCACCGTTTGGATGGACCGTGACTCAAGACATAACGGCGAGTCGAAAATAGCTGGGGAAGAACCCGACCGAGAGTTGTTACGCTCGACGAAAAACTACCCCCGGTTCGGATCTCTCGCGAGCGCGACCTCGCGCGCGACGACATGGATGCCAACGAGCTTCGGATCGCAAACACGCGCGAATATGGTGCGAAGCCGGAGCGCCGCGCGGATCTCGAGGCCGGTCTGCAGCGCGAGCTCTACGCCAAGCAGCAGAGCGGCTCGCTCGACGCGAACGAGCAGATGCGCGCAGCCCTCGGTGGCAACAACGGAACGGAAGATCTGGCGCGCGAGCAACTCGCCGTCGAAGACGACATGCTCGAGGCGCCGAAGGACCCGTTCGGGATCGCGCCGCGAGAGCTTAAGCCGGGCGTCGAGAAAGCGGAGTTCAACCAGATCGACCAAAACCTCGCGCAGACCCTCGAGGTCCAGCGCGAGGAGAAGATCCGGCTCAGCGAGCACCTCGCGAAGATCTTCTCGACGATCGCGAAGATCGGCGCGCTCCTCGCCGCGCAGCCCGAGCTGTTCGCGTTGATCGACATCGCGTCGGGACTCGCGACGATGGCGATCAAGAAGTCCGTGGCCGGCGAGGCGTACGATCCGGCGGACGACGCGAAGTTGCTCGCGGTCGAGGCGGTTATGGATGTCGCAATGGTTGGGCTCGCACACGCTGGCAAGCTGGGGGCTGCGGCGGCGGGCACCGACGGCGCGGCGAGACTCGGCGAGCAGACCGCCAGCTCGGGGCCCGTTGCCGTACCGCGAAGCGTCGCTGCCCATTCCGGCTATGGAATCCCCGACGACGTCACGGTGGTATCGCAGATGACGGTACGTAAGGTGGCTGTACAATGACTTTCGAAATCGCTCGGCTGGTCGACGACCTCCAGTTGTACCTCGGTGAAAAGGGCTCCCCGATGTACCAATTGGCCCGAGAGAACGAGCCGCAGACCATCGTCGATGTGACGCAAAAAGTACTGGCGTGCGCGGGGCAGGAGCCAAACCGTGCGGAAATTGCAGTCCTTCACATCCTTGCGTGCGCGCTGGTGCCCGGGGCTCGGCCGCTAGACTCCGAGCTGATCGCTCTTGTGCATGGTTGGATGGCTCGAGATCTGCGCATGGCTACCGTGTTTGTCGGAGAGCTGGCTAGCGGGAATGCGCTCTTCCTTGAGGAGCTGTTTGAACGCCTCATTTCAGAGCAACCCAGCTCACTAGTGCAGGTGTTCGGCGGCTCCATTTTCCTGCCGCAGGCGCAGCGCGACCGCGTCATCGAACGCATCGCATCCGACCCGCGCGAGGCAGTTCGAGAGCACTTCTTCGCGTTACTCGGCCAACATCGTCGTCTTGTGCCACCCGGCTCGATCGAGTTGAGAGACGTAACGCCGGAGGCATTGGATCGAGTGCTCCGAACTGGGATCGATGACCCGGTTAGCAAGGTCCGCGAGCGCGCGATCGCGGCCACCTACGGATTAGGAGCAGTCGACCGCGTGCGCGACAGGTTGCTCGCACGAGTGCGCGATGAATCGATAGACGTGCGCCAATATGCGATCATTTCGCTTGGCGCGATGCGAGACGAAGGGTCTGGCAATCTGCTGCTCGAGCTCCTAGAGCATGGCACGGACAAAGAAGTGACCTCCGCGATCTGGGCTCTCGCGCGTCGCCCGGACGGAGTCGAACGTGTGCTCGAGCTCGCCGGTGATCCGCGCTCTTGGATCGAGGACGAGCTTCTTGGAGCATTCGCAGAGGTTGCGGCGCCCATGACGGATAAGCAGATCGAGCGGCTAGGAAGCAAGGTGAGGAGCCCGGCCTTCTCTAAGTTACGCGCGCGGCACCTTGACCGCACGCGACGCGGGGCTCCCGAGCTAGGACCTGACGGGCGAGTCCAGTACGTCATGAAATCGGACTCGACGGATGCCAAGAAAGCAACCTGAACGAGCTCGGGGCGGATAACGCAGAATGTACGCTGGCCACTTCGACTTCACGGTTCCGATGCTCACGCACATCCCGGCGCTCTATTCGCGCGCCGAGTGTGCGAGCGTGCTGGCGAGCGTTCACGACGCGGAATGGCTCTCGGGTACCGTGAACCGGGCCTCGGGACGCGAAATCGATGAGAACGTCCGTAATAACTTGATCGCGATCGTCCGCGATCCAAACGTCGGCGCGACACTTTGGAAGCGAATCGAGCCACATCTGCCAGGCGCGATGTCGAGCGGATGGGATGGGCCGAGGCGCACGGTACGTGTGATAGGCCTCTTCGAACCGCTACGTATCTATCGATATGAAGTCGGCCATCACTTCGGCCTTCACACCGATCAGTCTTACTCGCGAGCTGGGGCGCGCAGCCTGCTCACGCTGTTGCTGTATTTAGATGACGATTTCGACGGCGGTGAAACTGACTTCCCCGACCAAGGAAGGACCATCGCACCGCGTGCGGGCGATGCCCTCTGGTTCCAGCATGCGGTGCTTCATGCGGGTAAGCGGGTCAGTCGTGGAGTCAAACACGTACTCCGCACGGACGTCTTATACAGTGCAAACGTCAATGACGGCTGACGGCTTGCGCGAACGCCCGAACCCGACCGAGGTCTGTCGCGACGATCGCTCGCGGTCCTATTTGCAGAGGCATCACGGAATGCAGGTAGCCGGGACGACCGTATGAAGATCATCTCGTGGAACATCCTCGCCGACGCATACGTTCGCCGCGCGTACTATCCGAAGAGTCCGGACGCGGCGCTGGATCCCACCAAAAGACGTGCGCTTCTACTTCAGCGCATCGCGGACCTTCAAACGGACGTGCTGTGCCTTCAAGAAGTCGAACGGTCAACGTTTGATGCGATCACACATGCGCTGGCGCCCGGCTTCGCGGGGTACTGGGCCCAGAAGGGTGGCGGTAAACCTGACGGGTGCGCGACGTTCGTGGCACGCGGTCACGCGGTGGAAGAGGTCCGCGAGTTGCGTTACAGCGATGGCAGCGATCATGTCGCGCTGATCGTTCGTGTCGGCGGCCTCTTCATCGCGAACACCCACCTGAAGTGGGATCCTCCGGCGACTCCCACGGGCGCGCGGCACGGCCTGCGCGAGGCCGACGAGCTTCTCGTCGCGCTTCCTGAGCGGTTACACGGATCGAGCGCCGTTGTGTGCGGTGACTTCAACGTGACCCCGAACGACGAGCTCGTCGCACTCTTCCTCGCCGCCGGATTTCGCGACGCATACGAGGCGAATGATGCGGCCGCGACCTGCGTAACGAACGGGCGCGCCCGCCGCATCGATTATCTGATGACGAGCTCGGACCTCGATGCGCAGCCACTCTCCATCGGCGCACTCACCGACGAGGCAATCCTTCCGAGCGCGACCGAGCCTTCCGACCACGTTCCGATCGGCGTCGCAATATCGCGCTGAGCTACAGCGACACCGCCGGGATTCGTTAGCAGCCGGGACACCGCCGCGTCGCCGTGACGCCGGCGGCGACCCGTCCTTGCGTGTGCACGATCTCTTCACGAGTCGGCCGCAGCCGGGACTCCCGCGAACGTCACGTATGACCATCGCGTGCACCGAACGCGCCCACCATCGGGACGAAGTAGGCGAGGGTAAGCCGTCGCTCGCCGACGAGCTTTCCGTCTTGCTTTCGCCACGCGAGCACCACTTCATGACCGCCGGGCCCGAGCGGGTGAACAGCCGTCCGCCCTCCGAGAGCTCCTCGACCCCCGCTCGTGAACCTGTTCGTGATGGGCTCGGAGGCCTATCACGACTACTACCGGTGGCCGATGCGCGACCGCGCCGTGTTCGAGCAGTGGAAGAAGAGCACCTCGTGGGGCCAGCTGTTTCACCACTATCAGTCACACGGCACGCTCGCGACCCCAGGCGTCGCGAAGATCGCGTAGCGGGTTCGCGTCCTGATCGTCGATCAGCTGTCGAGATCGAGGATCTTGCCGGTCGCGATCTTGTATGACGTGATCGCGCTGGCAATGCCAGCGACGATCATGGCGCCACCGAGCAGGATCACCCTGATCTCACCCCGAGCTGGACCGGCTTCGGGGGTCGCGGTAAACGCGACCAGCAAAGCCGCCGCCCCGGCCAAGATCGTCAGCACGGCTGCCACCGCAAAGATCACGGCCTTGCGCTTGCGCGCCGCGTTGTGGAATTCGGCGATGGCTGCGTCATCGTTGGTAGGTTCCATGGCCGGAGCTTAACGTATGCTGACCCGAGCGGGATCGGTCGAGTACTTCGCGACCATGAAGGCCGTGATCGCTTTGGTCAGCGGTTTGCGAGCGACCTTCGGTGGCCGGCGGAGCGTCACGCACAACGCCTGATCCACGGCGGCGACCTTCGCGTGGAGATCGATGACGAAGGGGGAAGTGCTGATCGACGAACCCCTCGGGCAGGGCGGTGGACGGTCACCGGCCTGTTGGGGCCCACGCGTTCACGATCTCGTTGCGAGCCAAATGTAGTAACGAGGGCCGCCGCTCATCGTCGGCACGGTCCGGACCAGCTTCACGGTGCCAACGGTCTTCATCCACCTCGCAAACGTCCGCGAGGGAAACGCCGACCACACCGCCAGAACACCGCCCGCCCGCAATGCGATGCGCGCGCGAGAGAGACCAGCACGTCCGTAGAGAGTGGCATTGCCGGCATGCGTGAGCGCTTCCGGTCCGTTGTCGACATCGAGCACGATCGCATCGAACGCGTGTTTGCTGTGCGCGATCACTGTACCGACATCACCGACGATCAGCTTGACTCGCGGATCGTCGAGTGGATGGTCGAGCAATGCGCCTACGAAGCCGCGATGCCAGCGCACGACCTCCGTCAGCAATTCGGCGACGACGACCTTCGCGGTGGGCGGCAAGACATCGAGGGCGGCACGCAGCGTGAAGCCGAGGCCAAGCCCGCCGATCAACACTCTCGGCTTTCGGATTCCGGCGAGCTGTTCGCCGACGATCCGCCCGAGCGCGTCCTCCGAGCCATGCTCGAGGCTCGACATCAAGGTGCGGCCGCCGACATGGATCGCGATGTGCCCGTCGGCGCGAAGCAGGACCATCTCCTTGCCATCGGGTAGCGCGATGCGGTCAATGATCTCGTTCGGCAACAGGGAATAGCTTACGACAATGACGCTGGACACGAGCTGCGCCCGCGCCACCGCGTTGATCGACGACTGCTGGGCGAAGCAACACTAGGTCGGGTTCTGGCCTGCGATCGTCGCGTCGAATCGCAGCGACGGGGGCGTTCCCACCCGGCCGGGCTCGACGGAAAGCTCTGCGAGTATCGCGGGAGAGAACCTGACCAGGGTTGCTGGTAACCGGCGTGTTGCAAGTTCTACGCGCGGAGACGGGGATGCGAGCATGTCGATGCGGCGTCTCGCGCTCGGACTCTCGCTGCTGACCTTCGCTGCCGGGTGCGACAAGCCTCGCGAGCTCGCGAATGATCCGGTGATCACGACAGCCGGGAAACCGTTGCCCGGAGTCCCGGCGGTGCTCGCGGATCGGCTCGGTGCGGCCGATACCGTCGGCGTCGTGCACCTCGGGAAGTGGCGCGAGAACGTCGCGAAGCTCGTGCCTGCACCGCTTCGATGCGTTAGGGACCTGATCATGTCGCTCGACACGCTCGTGCTAGCCGCTCGTGTCGAGACCGGCGATTGGCACGTGCTCTCGACTGGGCTTCCGAAGCTCGCGACGAGGGACTGCATCGCGGAGATCGCTCCAATGTTCGGCGTGACGATGTCCACTTCCGCCTTGCACTACGAGATTGGTTTCGGCGACACGACCGTATCGATCGCGTGGGACCATGGGATCACGGTAGTAGAACGAGCAGGTCATCCGTTTCCGCCGGGGGAGCCGATCGCCCGGCTACGCGCTCTCGTGTCGGAGCTTCCAAAGGATGTCGAGCTCTGGATCGCGGCAAAGATGCCGAAGTCCTATCCGTCGCCAGACGGAGTGGTGACGGACGTGGCGGGGTGGCTCACGTTCGACGCCGAACATCCAGGATTCTCCATGCGCATCTATGGCGACGCCCGGGCGCACCAGGCAGTCCTCGACGGCGTCCATCAGTACGTTCGCAAGGTCGAGGCCAAGGGGATTCACATCGAAGATGACTGGATTCACGTCGCGTATTCCGGCGATCGTATGACGGTGGACGTCTCGTTTCCGCTCGACATTTTCGCGCGGCTCGTTCCGCACGGCGCGCCGTAGGCTCGTCCGCACGCGTGGGTTTGGGGCCTTCGGTCTCTACTCGACGTCCGGGAACCTCTGAATCCGCGGTTTGGCCCGCAAGCCCTCGACGGGTTTCAGCTCCTGGCGCTGGATTGCTGCGGTGCTCAGGCCATTGCTTCGGAGCTCACGCGCAGCTGGTCGAGCACGCGGCCAAGTGCGCTGTTCAGATCGTCCGGCCGCTCGAGCATCGGGTAATGCCCCGCGCGCGCGATGGTCTCGTACTCGTAGTCGCGGAAGTAGCGGCGGTTTCCCTCGACATTCGTCGGCGTGTAGTCGGAGTTGATGGCGCGCACGGGAACCGCGATGCGCTGTGCAGCCGCTCGCACGTCCATCTGGTACAGCGGCTCGATGATCTGCACCGCGAGTGCAGGGTCAGCCGCGATGAATTCGCGCTGGATGCGCGCGCGCACCTCGGGTGGCGTGTCCTTCGAGAACAAGTATTGCGGCAGCATGTTCTCGACCGCGCCGCGGAAGTCCTTGCGGTAGAGCTCGAGCATCTGCGCGGTCTGCTCGGGCGAGGGCAGCGCCTCGAGGTTCTTCAGCGTGTCGACGAGGATGACGGCCGCGGTGCTGCCGATGCGCGGCGCGGCCTCGCACACGTACGCTCCGGACATCGAGTGGCCGATCAGCACCACCTCGCGAGCGGCGAGATCGTCGGCGACGGCCTTGATATCGTCGGCGTACTGCGCAGCCGACCACCTCGTGCGCGTCATGTCAGAGCGGCCGTGGCCCGGCAGATCGATCTGCGCGACCATGTAGCGAGATGCGAAGTGATCGCGCTGCGCGTTCCACCAGGTCGCATTGCCGAGCCAGCCGTGGACGAACACCAGCGCCGTGTCGCCCGTGCCCGCGAGCTCGTAGTGGACGCGCAGATGATCGGACGTGCTGACGTGGCGATCCATGCCGCATTCTAGCTCGATCGAGAGACCCGACCGGGGTTTGGCTCACGAGCCAGTCAGCGCGACAACACGCGCGCTTCCGGCAACTCTGGCGGACGCGGCGGACGCGGCGGACGCGGCCGTACCTCCTCGCGCCACAACATGCCGGCGATCCCGACGGCGAGCGCGAGCGCACCCGAGATCGCGAGCAGCGCAGCACCCCAGCTCAGCACGTGATGGTGGCGGGCCTCGCGGAGCGGACCGCCGATGGCCACGAGCGCGGCGACGATCGAGAGCAACGCGAGGAGACCATCGAATCGTCGGCGCAAGATCGCGATGCCTGCGAGCACGGCCATCATCACGCAACTCAGGAAGAAGAACGGCGGATAGGCGTAGTGGCGCGGTGCCGGGCCCATCGGCTCACCGTCGCCGCCGATCGTGGTGTGACGGCACTCGTCCGGCGGCAGGTTGAGGCCTCGAGTCTCCCGCGCATCGCACATCGACCAATCGTCCTCGGACTGACCGATGAGGTCGTGGGCGCTTTCGGCGCGCGTGCCGGTGTAGCGAAACGGCAGAAAGAAGCCGATCGCGCCGACGCAGCTTGCGACGAGGAGCACGAACTTCAACCAGCGCACGCGGCCACGATAACAGGGAGGCGCTGTCGTGGAAGAAATCGCGCCTCGATCAATTCGCGGGCCCTGCAGGCGATGTGGGTGAGCTCGAACGCCAGCAGTGCGAACACACACGATTTTCACGTTATCGTGTGGGTATGGCGAAAATCGATCACGACGCTATCAAGCAGGGCTTCTCATGGCGCCTCTGGCTGTACGCAACCGTAATCACAGCCGCGGCAGTCGCCGGCGGTTACTTCGCCTACGAGTATCGCGCCAAGGCGAACACGTGCGGCGACAAGATCAAGGACTGCGACCAGAACACCGCCGCCCTGGGGACATGCAAGACCGATCTCGGCGCGGCGAATACCAAAACACAGGAGCTCGTGACCAAGTTGGCCGAGGGATCGAAGAACCTGACTGCCACTGCGGCCGAGCTCGCACAGCTCCGCGTCCAAAAAGCCGACGCCGACAAGCGGATGGCGGCGATCGATGAGATCCAGAAGCAGTTCGCGAAGATGATCGACACTGGGCAGCTGCGCGTTGTCGCGCGTCACGGACAGCTCGTGCTGTCATTGCCATCGGAGGTGCTGTTTCCGACGGGCAGCGCAAATCTGTCGAAGGTTGGCGAGTACGCCGTCGTCGAGGTCGGCGCGGTGCTCAAGCGCTTCCCCGATCGCAGGTTCCTGATCGTGGGGCATACCGATAATCAGGACTTCGTGAAGCCAAAGGGTGTCGCCGCGTCGCCCACGCCCTCGCCCTCAGACTCGGCGGAGATTCCGTCATGCATCGCCATCGACAACTGGCAGCTTTCGACCGAGCGAGCGCTCACGGTGGTTCGCGTACTGACCACTGCGGGTATGAAGGCAGAGAACCTCATTCCCGCAGGCGAAGGCGAGCACGATCCGGTTGCGAGCAATTCGGCGGCCGATGGCCGCCAGCGCAACCGACGGATCGAGATCGCTCTACTACCGGCGATCAACGAGCTGCCGCCGCTGCCTGCCTCGCTCAAAGAAGATACTGGCGGGCCGATGCTAAAGAAGTAGCGTCATCAAGAAGGGCAGAGATCCGGACCGGAGTTAGTTGAAGCGTCCGTCCTTCGACCAATCGGTTTAACTTGGCGTCCGTCGTTATCGGGACTCGTCCACGAAACTAACCCCGGTCCGGATCGATCCCAACAGCGACGCTTGCGGTCCGGATCCCGCGGTCCGGATCCTGAAAACTACCTCCGGTCCGGATCCTTTCCTTCGGTCCGGATCCTCCTTCCCGATCAGGAAGCAAACCCCGGTCCGCATCTCCCCTACGGCAGCGGATCCGCGGCGGGTATCGCCGGTCTTTCGACAGCGTTCGCGACGCCAAACACGACGCGCAGCGTGTTCGTCAGCGCCCAGACCGCGACAACGAGCAGGACGATCGCGAGCAGGAGCAAAGTGCTTTCGTCCTTGCGCTTCACGTTCTCCATCCACACGCCGACAAGAATCGCGCCGAACGCAGCGATGACGACGAGCGCGATCGTGACGCCGGCGATGCGTGCGAGATCGGGAGCGCCAACGGAGCGAGCGGTCGTCGCCAGCGAGCCGAGCAGGATGAGCATCGAGACGACACCGAGAACGATGGAGATCCGACCGGTCCACGCCACCGTCGACTGCATCGACTCCATTTCGGAGATGCTGGGCATCGACCACATCGAGTCGGCGTGCTGCGCCTTATCGATGAGGCCGTAGAGCGTACTCGTGGTCTTCGCGGTGACGATGTCGAGGATGACGGCGATGACGAGCAAGCCGATCACGACGTAGAGGCCGTCGTTGCGGTGCGGTGCCGGATACTTCGAGTAACCCGCGAGTCCGCCGATCAGGAACAGCGTCGTGATCACCCCGATGACCGTCGAGCCCACGGCCATGCCGGCGAGCGAGTCATACGCCCCGTGCATCGCGCTGACGATGGTGCCGATCGCGACGGCGAACCCGATGCCGACGCGAACGAGGATCGCCCAGCCGATCGCGCGCAGCGGTCCCGCCTTGAGGGTCGTCCCTCCTGCGGTCGCCATCGCCGGCGGTGGAGTGCCGCTCTCGATCGCGCGCGCGGCCGTGAGACCGAAGATTACGAACCACGCCGTGTACGCGATGTCGGTCAGTCGGTATCCCCACTGCCACCCCGTCGAGTACTTGTGGCCTAACAGGACGAATGCATCGAGCGCGATTGGAAGGAGGATCAGCAAGAGCGCGCCGCTGATCGCGGTCTGCGCCTTGTCCCATCCCGGCAACTGGCGCGCCGCCACGATGAGCGGCAGCATGCCGGCCACCGTAAACGCTGCGCCCGCGGCGATCCAGACGAAGATCGTGGAGAAGCCGGGCTCCGACATCGACGGATAGAGCTGCTGGTAGACGGTGTAACCGACGTAGGCGAGAAGCAGGACGATGGCCGCGCTGACGAGCCCGCGGCGTTTCTCGACCGACATCGCGAGTAGGACGAAGCCCACAAGCGTCACGGCGAGAAGCCCGAGGTGCAGGATCATCGACACCTTGCCGATCGACTGGAGCCGCTCCATCAGGGCGTGCGTGTCGACCGGCTCGGAATGAAATTCCGGCTGCAACTTGGCGAGCGTTGCGTCGCGCAGGATCCCGATGACGACCGTCTTGATCGTCGAGACGATGTAGACGATTGCGAGTAAGCGGAGGGCGTTCGCGGCGCGCCGGTTCATGCGCGGAGTCTACGTCTAGAAGGCTGGTGTCAGACATACGCCTCCTGAGTCAATTGTTGGGCGAAGCCCTCCGGACGGGCGCACTCGCGCCCGGCTGTAGCGGAGCCCGTGTAACGGAGCCCGACCGGAGGTTGTTACGCTCGCACGCTCGCGAGCTTAGTGTGCGAGATCGAAGTCGCCGTTCTCGCTCAACGCCCAGATGAACACGCCGTCGTGCTGCATGCGCAGCATCGGCACGTAGCGCTCGCCATCGGAGTCCGCCGACGTCGCGCTCCAGTGCTCGTCGTGCTCGGCATCCGGGGTCAGATGCTCGACGGCCACAAGCCACGCCGATTTCGCGCCGAGCACCGGCTGTGCGCCGCACAGCTCGGCAGAGATCCGGACCGGGGTTAGTTGAAGCGTCCGTCCTTCGACCAACCGGTTTATCTTGGCGTCCGTTGTTATCGGGACTCGTCCACGAAACTAACCCCGGTCCGGATCGATCCGATTCACATCCCAATCGAGCGGCGCCCTACGAGCTACCGATGCTCGAGCGCTGGGGCCTTGGACGGTGCTGTCGGCGCTGGCGCAGGTGCGCTCGGCGCTGGCGCAGGTGCGCTCGGCGCTGGCGCAGCACATCTCATCGGGTGTCTCAGGACGGGGTACCGCGAGGTGTTACTCAGAAGAGCCAACACCTCTCGGGCGACGTTCGCTTATCAACAATGAGGCCGGCGCAACTAACGGCATACGCATACGGAAGACACTCAAGCTTGAGCACATCCGTAAGCGTCCGTTTGGGATACCAGGTGCCACAGAGCTCATTGTACATAGCGCCGGCTCTGTTCATAAACGCTTCTTGCTCCGACGCCGACCCCGAGCGAACTGCGTCGTGAAGCAACCCGATGATTGCAGCACTCATTTTAGCTCGATGGGTTAACAGGGGCTCACTGGGATCGCCTGGATCGCTGCATGCGCTGAACAAGAGCGCGAATAACCACACTCGGCGGTTCTGATACCGAAACCCGATCAATCGTCGGCAGTTTGGAAAACATGGCTGCGTCATGTCTTTTACCACAGCCTCCTCATCGTCCATGAAGCATGCATCGCCACTCCTGGTAACCATTAGAAACTTACGGCTTGTGACGTTATGGGGGGAGACCCGACCGGGGTTAGTTCAGATGTCCGATCGTCGGCCAGTCGATCGCCAGCGCGGTCATGAAAAACAAACGCCGGTCCAGATCTTCCCACAGCACAGCTAGGGCCTCGCGAGCGCAGAGAGCGCGAAGATCACAAAGGTCGCAAAGACCGCAATCGGACGCTCACGTTCGCTCCGCCAACAACAGCCGGTTGCGATCTTTGCGTGCTTCGCGGTGTTTGCGGCCCGTGCGTGCGGAGGCCGCTCGTGCCTACGATCGCTAAGGATGCTCTAGCGCCGGTGTCGCCGGTGTCGCCGGTGTCGGAGCGGGCGTCGGGGTGGCCGATGAAGCGGGCGTCGGTGCTTGCGTCGGTGCTGGCGTCTGGGCTGGCTGCGGCTGTTCGATGATCACGAACTCGACGCGGCGATTTCGAGAGCGAACCGCGTCCGTCTTGCCTTCCGCCTTCGGCCGAGTGCGGCCAAACCCGATCGCCTCGAGCCGAGCCGAACCGACACCTTTCTTGACGAGATAGTCGCGCACCGATTCGGCGCGCTGCTGGCTGAGCGTGTTGTTCCACTCATCCGTCCCGGTGTCGTCGGTGTGTCCCTCGATCCGGATGCGCAGGCCCGAGTGCGCGTTCACCGCGCCGACGACCGCGTCGAGCAGCTTGAAGCTGCGCGACTTGATGCGCGCCTTGTTCGTATCGAAGTAGATCGTCTCGTTGATCTCGACGTGCGTCGCGGTCACGACAGCGAGTGGCTTGCCTTTATCGGGACAGCCGTCCTCGTCTTCGAACGCGTTGTAGACCTCGGCCTCGTTCGGACACTTGTCCTTCGCATCGGCGATGCCGTCTCCGTCATTGTCGGGATCGGGACAGCCGTCTTCATCCTGGAAGCCGTCTTTGTCCTCTGCCTCGTTCGGACATTTGTCCGCGAGGTCGAGAATGCCATCGCCGTCGTTGTCGGCATCCGGACAGCCGTTGTCGTCTTCGAAGCCGTCCTTGTCTTCGGCTTCGAGCGGGCACTTGTCGGCGGCGTCGAGAACACCGTCGTTGTCGTTGTCCGGATCTGCGCAGCCGTCGTCGTCCTTGAAGCCGTCTTTGTCCTCGGCTTCGTTGGGACACTTATCGATGGCATCGGCGATGCCGTCGCCGTCGTTGTCGAGATCGGGACAGCCATCTTCATCCTGAAACCCGTCGCGATCTTCCGCTTCGTCGGGACACTTGTCGACGGCGTTCGCGATTCCATCGTGATCGCGATCCGGATCCGCCGGTGCTTCCTTCGCGCGCTGCTGCATCCACCGCAGACCGGCGAGCGCACGGAAGCTCGGACCGTAGCCCGACGTCAACGCCGGCCCTGCGCCTGCTTCGATCGCGACCGAGGGCGTTGCCCAATATCGCATCGACGCGAGCAGCTCCATCGGCCGCTCTTCGCCCGAAGGAGACGAGCTCGTCATCGGATCTTTGACCAGGCCGATCCGTCCGGACACGGACACACCCGCGCTCAACGGATCCGACAGGCCGAGCTCGACGCCGGCCGCCCACACGAATTCGTCGTCGATGTAGAGATTCGCGAGCCGCGCAGCCTGCGAGTGCCACGCGTAACCAACGTTCGCGCCGAACCCGAGTCGACCCGCTCGGTAATCGAACAGCGCACGGCCGTCGATGATCGTGCCGTCGTTGCCGACGAAGTTCTTGCCGCCGCCGGTCGGCAACGAGAACGTGACGTCGAGTCCGAGCCCTGCGTGCTCGCCGCGCACGAGCGCGAGCTTGCCGCCGAGCCGCAGATCACCGATCGCCGCGGACGCCAGCCGATTCATGCCGGTCTGCGGATCGAAGTCGGAGCCCTGGTGGAGGATCACCGGCAGCTGCGCGTGCAGGCCGACCCGGCCAAAGCCGATCGCGGTCACGAGATCCGCGGCGAACCGACCGGACACGAGCGCGCCCTGCGCTACGCAATTGCCGGCGCTGTCTTGGACGCACGCCTCGAGCGGCGCGCCTCCAAGCCGAAGGATCAACCCCGCCGACAACGCGTGATCGAGCGGACTCGCGCTCTCCATCAGCGCGAGCGACTGCGGATCCGACGTCACGACGTATGGATCGGGATCGAACTTCGGCGTGTAGACCTGGGCGTGCGCCACCCCGCTCGCGAGTGCGAGTGCTACCGCGATCTCCAGTACGCGCATCCTAGCGCTCGCCACGGCGACGGCGCGCCACAACGAGGAGCGCGAGCCCGAACAGGATCGCGGTCGCGCCGCTTCCCGAGGTCGTCGAACAACCACTGCCGTTGACGACGATCGTCGTGTCGCATGCATCACCGATGTGGTTCGCGTTCGCATCCTCCTGGCCGGGGTTCTTCGCGAACGGACAGTTATCCATCAGGTTCGGGATGCCGTCACCGTCGAGGTCACTGCCGTCGCTCTTGTCGCAGAGATCGCCGGCGCCATCGCCATCTTTATCCGCCTGGTCCGGGTTTGCGACGAACGGGCAGTTGTCCATCATGTTCGG
>JAQBQF010000156.1 GCA_028287115.1 Myxococcales bacterium | reverse complement strand
AGCCAAGGCTGCCCCCGCACGAGTCTCCGAATCGGGCGGCTTGGATCGCGGCAACCTCGCGCGGCAACTCGCCGAAGCGCAAGCGAAGATCGCCGTACTCCAGCACGAGGTCGACGCCGCTGACAATGTCCGCCAGTTCGCCGCCAACACCGAGCGAGAGATCGCTCAGTTCCAGCGCGAGCTTCGCGAAGCCAAGGCCAAGGTCACCCAGCTGACGCTCGAGCGCGATCGCCTCGAAAGTCAGTTGCGCGACGTCCGCGAGGACAGCGATACGACGAGCCGCCGCGCACCGATCTACGACCCCGATGCGACGGCGCAAGCAGACATCGCGAAGTACGAGCAGATCATCGCGAAGGCCGGCGATCTCCAGGACAAGATGATCAAGATGGAGAAGGACAACGAGCGGATGCGCCGCGAGCTCGCCGACGCCGAGGGGCGGCTGTCGGCCCAGAAGCGCGCACAAGAAGACGAACCGACGCGCACCGGCAGCGCCGTGCCGCTCGAGTTCGCGGAGCACCTGAGCGTGCTCGAGGAATCGATCGACTCGTTGCGCGCGAACATGCGAGCGGCGAGTGACGAGACCGCGATGATGGATCAGTCAGACTCGGTCGCCGCGGTCGCAGGTGCGGTCAGCCAGGCCGCCGAACACGTGGAGCGCGCGCGCCAGGCGCTGAAGATCCTCGCGAAGTACGTCGAGACGCACTCGTAGCTTCAGTGCGCGGTGTGATCGCGCAGGAACTTCAGGCTGTCCGGAAGCCGCGGCTTCCAGAACCCGAAGTTGTGGGCGCCGGGCCCGAGGAAGAACGCGTGCTCGTAGTGCTTCGCGAGCAGCAGATCGTGCAGATACGACGCGCCGTCTTGGAGTGCGAAGTCGTCCTCGGTGCCGCAGTCGAGGTACAGCGCGAGCTTCCCGGGCTCGAGCGTGTCGACGAGCGATGCGGGATCGTGAGCCTTCCAGCTCGCGAGGTCGGCGCCGAAGATCGCCTGGACCCACGTCCCGAGCTCGGCGAGGCCCGTGCCCCAGGTCTTCGGATCGGTCACGAGCGTGACTTTGTTCGCGACGTACGGATGAGGGCCGATGTAGAGCAAGGCATCGATCCCGGAGTGACTCGCGGCGGCCGCAAACAGCTCGGGGTGTCGCATCGCGAGCACGAGTGCACCGAAGCCGCCCATCGACAGGCCGGCGATCCCGCGCGCCTCGCGCTTGGCGATCGTTCGATACTTCGTGTCGACCTCGGCGATCAGATCCTTGACGATATACGTCTCGTACATGTGGTGGCGGACGCAGGTCTTCGGCCGCGGCTGCATCTTGGGGATGAACAGGCCCTTGCCCTCGTGCAGGCAGGCCTCGTAATCGATGACGCGCGGCGAGTCGCTGTAAAAGCCGTCGTCGCCGTCCGGCATCACGACGATCGCCTGAAGGCCGAGCTTGTCCGCTGCGCGATCGAGCTCGCCGCCTCTCACCCAGTTCGTCTCGTCCCCGGTGAGCCCATGCAGGTAATAGAACACCGGGTAGCGCTTGTCGGGGTTCGCGGCGTAGTCCGCGGGTAGATAGACCAGATAATCCTTGTCGACATCGAGGGCGGCAGAATGGAACTTCGCCGTCGCAATACTGCCCCTCGCGAACGTGCTCGTCGCCGGCTCGCTCGGCGAGGACGCCGGCGCCTTATCAGGGGACTGCGAGCAGGCGGCAGCACACAACAACACGACGAGCAGCTTGGTCATTGGAGCACCGGAAGGATCGAGATGGCCTGGATCCGAGTCGTGGTGAACGATACGGCGAGATCGACGAGACGCTCGGTGGCATCGACGAGCTTCGGATCGACGCCGCGCAGCATCTCGCGCGCCTGAACGTGCAAACCGAACGGAGTCTGGACCTGGCCAAACCCGTGCAGCACGTCGCGCAGCGTCGGCGATGGTGGATAGACCTCGAGGTCGATGGCCGGGTCTACCTTGCCGAGCTTCTGCGCCTCGGCGAGCGCCGCATCGAGGCCACCGATCTGATCGACGAGTCCGAGCTCCTTGGCCTTGGTTCCGGTCCACACGCGCCCTTGGGCGATCACCTGGATCTCGGCGGGGAGCTTGTGCCGGCCTTCGGCGACGCGACCGACGAACACGGTGTAGACCGCCTGCATCGTCGACAAGATGATCGCCTTCTCGTCGTCGTTCCACGGCCCGAGGCTCGCCATCAGGGTCGCGTGCTTGCCGCGGCCCATCGGGAACGTATTGACGCCGAGCTTCGCGAGCGCACCCGCCGGCGCGATCTTGCCGCCGACCACGCCGATCGATCCCGTCAGCGTATCTGCGAGCGCGAAGATCTCGGTCGCGCCGCTCGCGATGTAATAGCCACCGCTCGCGGCGACGTCGCTCATCGACACGATCACCGGCTTCTTCGTCTTGAGGTCGGCGACCGCGTGCCAGATCAGCTCCGAGGCCTGCGCGCTGCCACCACCGGAATCGATCCGCAGCACGACGGCTTTGACATGGTCGTCCGCGGCGAGCGCACGCAATGCGGCAACCATCGTGTGCGACGCGATCTCTTGGCGCGCACCAAGCACGCCTTGGCCCTCACCATCGACGATGTTGCCGATCGCGTAGACGACCGCGACGTGATCGCCGATCGGCCGCTCCGGCGGCATCGCGCCGACAAATCGCGCGATCTTCATCATCGCTTGCAGTTGCGAAGGCTTGTCGGCGTCGAGCTCGAGCTTGGTCCACGGCGCTCGGGTCGCGTCCCGGAACGCTTCGTACGGCACGATGTCATCGACCAGGCGCGCGGCTTTCGCTTGGTCCGCCGGAAACAGCGCCGTATCGATCAGCGCCTTCACCGATGCCGGCTCGAGCTTGCGCTCGGTCGCGATCGTGTCGAGCATCGTCTGATAGCGGCGATCGAGGATCGCACCGATCGTCTCTTCCATTTCCTTCGATGGGGCGTCACGCGTCAGCGGCTCGGCGGCACCTTTGTACGCGCCGACATGAAGGAAGTCGGCCTGGATGCCGAGCTTGTCGAGCAGCGGCTTGATGTGCACCGGCATCGCAGCCGGTCCTGGAATCATCACGTCGCCGAGCGGCGCGAGCGCGATCTTGTCGCACGCGCTGAGCACGAGGTACGTCGCGTTCGTCGCGGTCTCCGCGTGACAATGCAGCGGCTTCTTGGCGGCGCGGAAGTCGTGCATCGCAGCCCGCAGCTCGGTGATGTCCGGCAGACTGATGTCGAGCGTCTCGACGCGCAGCACGAGGCCGGAGATCTTGTCGTCCTTCGCGAGCTCGCGCAGCCGATCGATGAGCTGCCGGAGCTCGGTGCCATGGCCGCCCGTCCACGAGAACGCCTCGCGCTCGACGATCTCGCCACCGATCTTGAGGACACCCCAGTGCGGCTTCGTCTCGTCGAAGTCCGCCGACTTCTCGGGCGCTTCGTACGGTCCGGGCTTTTCGATCGTGTCTTTGATCTTGGCGAGGATGCCCTGGAGATCGAAGCCACCGCGGCCGCCTTTGTCGTCGTCGTCGTTGTCTTTGTCGTGGGACTTCGCCCACGGATCGGCAAAGCCACCGGCCGTCTTCGGTTTGCCGTCGAACGCGTGGTCGAGTCGAGACGGCGCGCTGTCGCATGCGACGAGCGAAGCCCAGAGCACCGTGGCGAGAGCGATCAGACGAGCACGCATGCTCGTTTCATAGCACGCACGTTAACCAGATCCGCTGCCGGCGGCAGGCGCTGGCGCCGGCGCGGGTGGCGTTGGCGTTGGCGTCGTTGGCGTCGGCGGCGTCGGCGTCGGCGCAGATCCCGAACCGCTGGGCTCGGCGCCCGCGCCGAGGATCTCGAGTTGCCGCTTTGCCTTCGCAGAATTTGGATAGACCTCGAGGTACGCGCGCCACGATTCGATCGCTTGGTCTTTGCGGCCCTGCTGTTGATAGGCCTCGGCGACGCCGCCGAGTGCCGGCTCGTAACGCGGCGACACCGCGAGCGCAGCGCGGAACTTCGAGAACGCGCTCGCGAATTGCTTTGCATCGATGTGGCAGTAACCCATCGCGGTGAGGGCCTCGATCCCGTTGGGCTTCTGCTCGAGCGCCTTCTGGAACAGGTCCATCGCCTTCGTGCAGTTCGTCTCGGCGAGCTTGTTGCCGCGAGCGAGCAGCGAGTCGTAGTCCGTGCCGCCGCCGCCACCATTAATATCTGGCGGTGGTCGCACCGGTGTATGCGCGGAGCCTTTGCTGCCGCCGCCGTCTTCGGGAGGCAGCGGATCGGTCTTCACGACCGTGGTCTCGAGCTTTGCCTGGAGCGCCTTGGCGCCCGGGTGGTCGGGCTGCGTCGCGACGACTTGATCGGTGAAGGCCTTGGCGTCCGCCGGCTTTCCTTGCGCGAACGCGATCAGCGCGAGCGCGAGCTTCGCGCGAACATCGGCCGGATCCGTATCGGCTGCCATCAAGGCCTTCTGCGCATCGTCGAGCTTGCCATCGCGTGCGGAGATCATGCCGTCGGCGAGATCGAGCTCGCGCGCGAGATCTTTGCCCGCCTTCGAGCGCGCCAGATCGATGTAGCGTTTGACGTCACGCGCGGACTTGCCCTGAAGACGCAGTACGTCTGCCATCGCGAGGTTCGCGGTGACATCGTCGGGTGCCGCCTTCTGCGCTTTCTGCGCGAGCACGGCGGCGTCGATCACGAGCTGCTTGGCTTGTTTGCGCAGCTTGTCGCCTTCGGCTTTGTCGACGAGCCCCGCGCGATCTTGCAACGCTTGAGCGATCGCGCTCGTCAGCCGCGCGCGAACCGCGAGCGCCGGCGGATCGTCTTTCCCGGCGACGGCCTCGAGCGCGGTGCGCATGCCTTGTTCGGCGTTCGCGCCGAGCGAGGCGCGCGCATCATCGAGGGGAGACGCCACCGGGACCGCGGCCGCGGCATCGATCGCGGGGATAGGCGTAACGATCGGAGCGGCGTCTGGCTTCGCCGTCGCAACCTGCGCGGCGTCGGCCGGCGGCTTGACGGCTTGCTCGCCCGCCTTCTTCTTGAACACCGTCATGTACACGACGCCCGCGGCGGCGCCGATCACGATCACGGCGAGCACGGCGATCCACAACCCAGCGCGCGATCCGCGTTCGCGTCCCGGAATCAGATCGTCGTCGTCGTCGACCGGCTTGGACCTGCCGGTGGTGAACGCCTGATCGTCGGTCGGCGAGACGCGCACGCGTCCCGCGAACGCAGGCTCGTCGGGAATTGCCGACAGCTTGCCGCCTTGCGGGCCTTGCGGCATCGCCGCCATCGAGTCGGTCGCCTTGATGTCGTTGGTCGCCCACGCGGCGGTCGAGCGATTTCCGGGGATCGGCGGCGGCTGAGTCGGCGGCCGTCTCGGCGCCGTCGCAGGCGGTGCGACCTCGGTCTGCGCCATCGGGTTCGGCTTCGCCGGCGCAGCCTTTGGCGGCGGAGGAGGCGGCGTCGGCGAGCGCGCGCGGAAGTTGCCGGTCGTGCGACCGTCGTCTTCGTCGGGGATCACGGTGCCACCGGCGGATGCGACCTTCGCACCGACGCCGAGCATCGTCGCCCGGACGTCGTCCGGTTTGGGCTGTGGCTTGTTGGTCGGCTTGTGCGATCGCTGCGCCTTCGCTTCATCGGCGATCGTGAAGTACTGGCTGAGCTCGGCGATATCGCCCAGGCGCTTCCAGGTCTTGCCCGACCGCGAGATCAACGAATCGCGCGTCGCCACGCCGGCGACGATCCATTGCTGCAGCGTCGCGAGCTCGCGACAGCTCTTCTGCTCGCCGTTCGGAAGCCGGATCAGCCACTGACGTTCCGGCGCCTCCGTCCCTGCCTCCGCGCCACCGAGGACGGAGTCCGCGCGCCCTGGCGCTTCACCGGGCAGCGGCGGCTTCGACGAATTCGGTCGCGTCCGCTCGGCGACGACGGGCACGCCGACGTTCGTGTTCGTCCGCTTGCGGATCTTGAACATGTGCCCGCAGTTGGTGCACTTGACAGTGACACCGCCGGGCTTGAGACGGCTCTCGTCGAGCTCGTACTCCGTTTGGCACTTCTCGCAGCGGACGTCCATTGGTTTCCAGGTGTTAGGCGCGAGGCTACCACGCCTCGTCTCTATCGTGCATGTGTCCGCGTCGACGGATTCAAGGCAAGCGAGGCCGGTTGAACCGCAGCGTGCGTGTCGAATCGACCCACTCCGAGGCGAGCATCTCGTACCGCAGGTGATGCCACCAGCGGCCGTCGCGCCAGACATCGTCCTCGAATCGCGCCAGGAACCGGTAACCGAGCTTGTCGATGATGTGCTTGGACCGTTCGTTGCCCTCGATACAGCCGATGGTGATCTTGTGGAGCCCGAGCGTCTCGAACCCCCAGCGGGTGACCGCGGTCGCCGCTTCGGTGACGAGCCCCTGGCCCCACAGCGGCTGGCCGATCCAGTAACCGAGCTCCGCACGATCGACGCGCCACGCTGAAAATCCCCACGTGATCCCGCCGAGCGCGATCGTTCCGCACGCGCGACCCTCGTGCTCGATCGCCCACACCAGATCCGTCCCCTGATCCCACGCCTCGATCCGGCCGCGGACCCAGGCGAGCGTCTCGGCCTTGTCGCGATGCGCCGCCCACGACATCAGGGTCGCGACCTCGGGATTCGAGACATGCGGCCATAGATCTTCGACGTCGCGCTCGGCCAGTCGCCGCAGCGTGAGCCGTTGCGTCTCGATCACGAGAGGAAGGCTCGTCAGCTTCGGAATCTCGACAGGCGGCGGCGCGGAGCTCATCGCCACTGATACTGTCGCCGAAGCCGAACAATTCCTAGTGCGCGTCGCTGGCGTGGACTTCTTCGACGGTCGCGAGCACGTCTTTGACGTCGATCAAGCGCAACCGGTCATCCCACGGCACGCGCACACCGGCTTCCTTGCGGAACAGCACGTAGGAGTTGTGTGGCACCCCCGAGACGTTCTCCGTGGCGTCATTCGTCATCGGCTTGTCGCGCGCGACTTCGATCACCTTGCCGTAGAGCGCATCGTCGTTCGCTTCCTTGGCGCCGGCGGGCAGGTAGAGCCCTGCATCGGTGCGTTCCTCATCGCGGAGCACCTGCACGAGCACGCGCATCCCGAGAGGCAGGATGAGGCGGTGCGGCCTGGAGACCGGTGGATCGGATTCAGAGGTCACGAGCGAGGACGACGTGGCCACTCTGCTCCAAGCACCGCAGCTTGGTCAAGCCCGCGGCCTTGAACGAAGTCGCGGCCGTTGCGAGCGCAGCCAGCATTGCAGGATCGTTGCAGGAGCCCGAGCGGACGTCCGCGTGATCGCCGACGACTTCGACCGTCGACCACAAGCGTTGCTTTCGCAGCGTGCCTTCGAGCTTCGATGCGAGCGCGCCGGGGTTCGGTGCCGCTGCCGCCGCCGAGCCGGCTGGCGTTATCTCCGCCGTCGTCTCCAACGCGACCGCCGGACTGACGCTGCTGCCGCTCTCGACTTCCTGCCGCACCGCGGGCTTGGTCTTCGTTCCACCGCGTAGGCCAAGGTACGCGACGATCGCGACGCCGGCGATCCCGGCGAGCAGCACCAAGATCATCGACGACCGGCTGGTCGAGCCCGGGACCGCGGTGCCTCCCGGATCGATCGTATTGCCCGGACGCCGAAATCGCACGCTCGGCAGCGGCGCGTGACACTTCGGACAGCGCACGTATCCCGGGACCACAGGAACACCGCACGCCGGGCAGACAGCTCCGCTCATCAACCGCTAGGATACCCTGCGGGAGTCAGCGGTCGAGTTTCTTGCTGGGTCGCCGCCTACGCCGGCCCACGAAGACGAGCCCGGCGGTGGCCGCGGAGAGCAGGATGGGGCCGGCTGGGTCGGTCTCGGCACTGCAGCACCCCGCGGTCGAGCCGACGGGCGCACAGCTGTGCGGATCGTTCGCCGTCGGGTAGACCTTGCACATCGCCGCGATGTCGTCGGGCTCGAGGGTCTGCTTCTTGGT
The DNA here is from genome assembly GCA_028287115.1 of Myxococcales bacterium. Classification (GTDB taxonomy): domain Bacteria; phylum Myxococcota_A; class Polyangia; order Haliangiales; family Haliangiaceae; genus JABFXX01. The sequence continues at coordinate 26,900 of JAQBQF010000156.1, read as the reverse complement.
CTCGCCGCAGTCCTGAAAGTTGTACATCGTCGCTTCGGTGATCTTCGGGTCGCTCGTCGCGGAACACAGCGGGACCGCGGCGCCTTGGTCGTCCTTGCGTGCCGGATCGCCCGCCGCGAGGCAGGTGTGCTCGAGGCCGTGCAGGTGGCCGAGCTCGTGCGTCAGCGTGTTCTGCAGATCGGCTTTGCAGCCCGCGAGACCGAGCGTCTGACCGTTGTCCGAGATCGCGAAGTTGACGCCGTTGAGCTCGATGTCGGCGTCGACGATCGCACCATCGCGCGAGCTTCCGGAATCGTCGACGTAGGTCGCGGTCGTGATACCGGCCGCGGACTCCGCGTAGCAGCGCGCCGGATCATCTTTGATCGCCGGTCTGCACCACGAGGCATCGCGGAACTTGATCACGTTGACGTTGTCCTTACCGACCTCCATCGCCTTCCGGCCGTCGCTCATGACCTGCATGTACGAGCAGCTCGCGGTCGACGAGTTCCACGTCGCGATCGACGCGTCGACGACGGCAAATTCCTGATCCCCGGCAATCTCCTTGGTGCCGGCGTCGTCGATCGTCACGAAGATGCAGCCTGACTCCCAGTACAGGTACTTGCCAGACTTCGTCGGGCCCGTGCGGACGAACGCGTTGCGATCGAGGATGACCTTGACGTCGTCGACGAGGACATGCGTCCGTTGCGAGAGGTCGACGTCTTGATGCGCGCCGACCGCCACGCGCATCCCGAGGTCGAGGAGCGCGGGCCCGGGAATCGTCCGCATCGTCAGGCCGTCGACGGTACCGCCGAGCTGACTGACGACGACATCGCCGGTAGGGGTCGTCACCGTCGCGTCCGTGATGATCCGGCTGCCATCGGAGCTCCACCGACTCGCGACGGCGCTGACGTCACCCTCGACCGTCATCACGTTCCGGACCGGCGCGGCATGCGCCTGCGCTGCGAGCACCGCGACGGGCAGGAACAACAAACCGCGCATCGAATCCCGAGGTTATCACTGTCTCGGCGTGCCCGACGCGGCATCGCGCGGCATGTTACAAGGTGCCACCATGGCGACCACTGCTCGGCCCGTGCGTGTGCGAATTGCACCATCACCGACGGGTGATCCTCACGTCGGCACTGCCTATATCGCGCTGTTCAACTACGTGTTTGCGCGCCAGCAGGGCGGCAAGTTCGTGCTCCGGATCGAAGACACCGATCAGAACCGCGCGCGCTCGGACTCCGAGCAGATGATCTTCGACGCGCTGCACTGGGTCGGTCTGTCCTGGGACGAGGGTCCGGACGTCGGTGGGCCATATGCCCCGTATCGGCAGAGCGAGCGCGGTCCCTTGTATCGCGATCACGCCGCGATCCTGCTCGACGCAGGCAAAGCCTATCGCTGCTTCTGCACCGAGGAGCGACTGACCAAGCTCCGCCTGCAGCAACAAGCCGAGAAGAAGACACCCGGCTACGATCGCCACTGTCGCGATCTCGATCCGCAGGAAGCCACGCGCCGCGCGGTCGCCGGCGAGCCGCACGTGATCCGGCTGAAGACGCCGCTCACCGGCAAGATCGAGTTCAAGGATCAGCTGCGCCCGGACGTCATCGCGCGCGATGCCACCGATATCGACGACCAGGTGCTGCTCAAGAGCGATGGTCTACCGACGTATCACCTCGCGAACGTGGTCGACGATCATCTGATGGAGATCACGCACGTGATCCGCGCCGAGGAGTGGATCTCCTCGACGCCGAAGCACGTGCTGCTCTATCAGGCGTTCGGCTGGGAACCGCCGCTGTTCCTGCACATGCCGCTCCTGCGGAATCAAGACAAGTCGAAGATCAGCAAGCGCAAGAACCCGGTCTCGATCAACTACTACCGAGACATCGGCATCCTGCCGCACGCACTGCTCAACTTCCTCGGCCTGATGGGCTGGTCGTTCGGCGGCGATCGCGAAAAGTTCACGCTGCAAGAGATGACCGACGTGTTCTCGTGGGACCGGATGTCGCTCGGCGGGCCCGTGTTCGATCTCAGCAAGCTGACGTGGCTCAACGAGCAATATCTTCACGAGCTGACGGTCGAGCAACTGGCCGATGCGCTGATCAACTGGCGCGTCAACAAGGACTACCTCGTCAAGCTGCTGCCGCTGGTCCAGAAGCGCGTCAAGAAGCTCGACGAGATCATCCCGATGACCGAGTACTTCTTCGCGGGCGAGCTCGACTACACGGCTGTCGCATCCGAGCTCGTCGTCGAGAATGTTCCGCCGGCGGACGTCAAGAAGGCACTGCTCGCGTATATCGACAAGTTCGAAGCGCGCGACGGCTGGTCGAAAGACATGCTGGAACAGGAAGCGACGAAGTGGGGCGAGGAGCTCAAGTGGACGACGAAGCAGTCGCTGTCCCTGCTGCGCGTCGTGCTGACGGCGCGCAAGGCGTCACCTCCGATCTTCCAGACCATGGAAGTGCTCGGCAAAGAGATCACGCGGCGTCGGTTGCGGCGCGCGGCGGACTTCATCGGCTCGGGCGGTAAGGCGAAGTAGTGACGCTTCCGTCCGCGACGGCGCGCCCGGACGCGCACGAGGCGAACATGACGCTCGCTCGCGCCTTGCGGCTCGCCGCGTCCGGCGTGCTCGCCGCGTCCGCGATCTTTGTCGCGCGGCAGGCGCTCGCGTCCTGGCGGTTGCAACTCGCATGTGCGCTCGTCGGCGTGGCCGAGCTGGTGTTCCTGCTTCGCGACCCCGTGCTGCGGCGCTGGCTTCGCAAGGTCTCGATCGACCAATGGCGCGCGATCGACGCCGAAACGGTTCGCGATCCGTCGGAGGCCGGGACGACGAGCTGGAAGGTCCTGATCATCCTCGTCACGGTCGCGGTCTCGCTGACGCTCCAGGAGTACATCGGCGATCGCGGCTTCTACGAGCGCTACTTTCCGCCGCACGCGGGCGATGCGTATTGGGAGCTCAAAGGCTTCGCGTGGTGGTCGGGTTGGCGCGTGCTCGGCTACGTGATCATCCCGATGGTCGTGCTCGCCGCATTACCGGGCGAGAAGATCCGCGACTACCACGTGTCGCTTCGCGGGTTCTTCAAGCATCTGTGGATCTACGCGATCCTGTTCTGCTGCGTGCTGCCGGCGGTGATCGCGGCATCGACGACGGACGCGTTCCGCCACACGTATCCGTTCTATCGGATGGCGAATCGATCGTCGTTCGATCTGTGGACGTGGGAGGCGCTCTATGCCGCCCAGTTCGTCTCGCTCGAGTTCTTCTTCCGCGGCTTCTTGCTGCGAGGCCTGCGGCGCGCCCTCGGTTCGAATGCGATCTTCGTGATGCTGGTGCCGTATTGCATGATCCATTACGGCAAGCCGATGCCCGAGACCCTGGGCGCGATCGGTGCCGGCTTGATCCTCGGAACGCTCGCGATGCGCACGAAGTCGATCTGGGGCGGCGTGCTCATTCACATCGGCGTTGCGACGACGATGGACGTGCTCGCGCTCCACGGCTGCCCCCCGTTCGGCAGCGGTCACTGGTGTGGCGAGTAGCACCTCGTAGGTGCGAGCAGCGTCTACCTCATCGCTGCTAGCTGCCCGACGCTGCAACGCGTACGATAGTGGTGTGAGGGCGGTCTGGATCGCGGTGTTTGCCTGCGCGTGCACCGGCAAGCTCGGGCTCGACGAGGTCGCACTCGAGCCGGCCGACGTCGATGGCGACGGCGTTCACTACGACAACTGCCCGGACGTGCCGAACGCGGATCAAGCCGACGCGGACGGCGATGGCCTCGGGGATGTCTGCGATCCGTGCCCGCTCGCCGACACGCAGCTGTTCGCCGACGCCGATCGCGACGGTATCGATGATGGCTGCGATCCGTGTCCGCTCGGTCGCCAGCACGACGAAGATGGCGACGGCATCTTCGATGCCTGTGACAACTGCCCGGCCCATGCGAATCCAGAGCAGCTGGATGGCGACGGCGATCACGTCGGAGATGTCTGCGATCTCGTGCCCGATCAAGTGGGGCAGCGTCGTGCCTTCTTCGATGCGTTCGCACCGGCCGATCCACGCTGGCATCCCACCGGGAAACCGTGGTCGCCGATCATGCCAAGCGGTGCCTCCGGCATCGACGCCCTCGCTTCGCCCACACTGATTACATCCAACGCGAGCGATAGCGTGCTGCGCAGCCCGACCATGCCGATCGATGGCATCAGCTGGGAGATCGTCGTCGACGCGGAGATCGATCCCGCCTCGTCGACGTTGTTCGGGATCCAGCTCGACGCATCGGCATCCGGTGACGTCCTGACGTGTGCCGTGAATTGCGCGCCCGGCGGCTGTAATCTGACGCTCGGAGGGACGCTTTACGGGCGCTACGGTCTGCTGATCACGGTGTTTCCTCTCCAGCCTCGATTCCAGCTCATCGTCCGGCAAGAGCCCAAAGGCAACGGGCTGACCTGCGCTGTCGTCGGCGCGGAGAAGGTGAGCGTCACCAACCCGGTGATTCAAGATCAGGAACAAGGCTTCTCGCTGATCGCAGGAGGCGCTGCGACCACGATCCGTTCCGTCTATGTCGAGGATTAGCTACGTGCTCGTGCTCGTCTGCGTCTCGTGCACGGGGGTGCTCGGACTCGACCGCGTCGTTGCAGATACCGATGGCGATGGCGTGCTCGATGACGCGGACAATTGCATCGACACGCCGAATCCCGATCAGCTCGACTTCAACCACGACGGGGTCGGAGACGCCTGCGCCGTGTGCTTAGCGCCGAGCGGTCGCGATGATGACCACGATGGAATCGATGATGCCTGCGACAGTTGTGTCGGACCCGGCATGACCGGCGTGGATTCAGGCGGCGATCACATCGACGACGGCTGCGAGCCGTGCCCCGCCGGGACCGGAGATGACATCGATCACGACGGCATCGATGACGCTTGCGATGCTTGCCTCGATGGCCCACCGCATGACGAGGACGGTGACGGCATCGCAGATGCTTGCGACGATTGCCCGACGATCGCTGATCCGATGCAAGCTCAGGTCGGTGATACGGACCGTGTCGGGGACGCGTGCGATCCCGATGACGATCCCCGCGATCCGATCGCCATGAAGGTCCCAGGGCTGCAGGTCCCTCGGCTGTTCGATGGCTTCGGCTCAGATCTGAGCCAGTGGGTGAATCCGGCCGGTTGGTCGGTGTCCAGCGATCAAGCTCGTGCGAGTGGGACGCAGGTGCTCGAGACGCGATCGCGCGTGGGTGATCGGTATCTCGTCCGCACCGTGGTTCAGCTCGGCGTGCATGACACGACGTCGACGGTCGACATCACCGCGCAGACGACCAAGACGATCTGTGTTCCCGGGCAGTGCACGGTCGCGGTCGTGTGCCGGCTCGACAGCACCGGACTGTTGGCGCTCGTGACGCCCGATCAGGCGACGACCACGGACTCCGTACATCTCGACATCAGCGGCCCCATCACGCTCGAGCTGCGCACTCGAAACTCGATCGTTCAGAGTCCGATCGGCCAACCCGCGAATGTCGACGTGCTGTGCATCGGCGTCGATCACAATGGGACGATGAGCTCTCCCGGGCGGAGCGGATATCCGGCGAGCGGCCTGACGTACTCGGTCGACCTGGACGTCACGAACGCCGACGCCACGTTCGACTACGTGTGGATCCTGAGCGGCTAGAACGTTCCCGCGATCGCGATCCCAGCATCATGCGGTCCGATCGTCGCGGTGACCATCGTGCGCTCCGGTGCACTCCACCACAGGTACGTGCCGGCCGCGAGCGTCACGAGCCCGATCACGCCGACGACGGCCGCACCGGTCGCGAGCACGCGTGCGCTATCTCGCGCGCTCTTTCCGGCGTCATCGCACGCGACGAGGCCGCCGCTCGTCGGGCGCTGACCGCAGTGAGGGAGCAGCGGACCGGCGCCGTCCGGATCGTTGCCTTGACTGTCGTACCGATGCTTCGCGTAGACGATCGCTCCAGCCGAGAGCAGCGCGATGCCGCCTCCACCGAACACCGCGGGGCGTCCCCACACGCGGCGCCAGCTATCTCGCTCGATCGCGGTCCGCTTCGGGACCTCGAGCAGCGGCAGCTCGAGCGGAACGATCTGCGATGCCTTGGCGACCACGGTCGTCTCGTAGGGCAAGCGGCCGGGCGCGGTGAGGACGACGGTATGCGGTCCGGGATCGAGCGTCAGCCGCGCCGCTCCGCGCCGGATCACTCGATCGTCGATCAGGAGTGTCTCGCCGTCGAGCGCGGCTGCTGTGTACGTGACTTCGACAAACGGAACCTGCGTGCGGAGCCTCAGGATGTGTTCGTCCGCGGCCTTTTGCATCTCCGGCAGCTTTGCTTCGCCGGCGCGATCGTAAGCCTCGATGAAGCGCTCGAGCGCGGTCGCGACCTTCCCCAGGCGCTCGTTACACAGCCCGATGTTGAGGAGCGTCCCGACCGCTCGCGGATCCTTGCGGATGCTCTCTTCGAACTTCTCGCACGCGACATCGAAGTGTCCGGCCGCGAGCTCCTTGCGACCTTCTTCGAAGAGAGCGGGAGCCGATTTGTCGGAGTCCGCGCTCGCGAGTCGACCCGTGAGGGCTGCGATGACGATCCACGATGGCCGCACGAAGCGATCGTAACTCAGCATCTGTTGCGTGCGTCGAACGGATCGCACGTCCGTGGCGCGGGTGGCGGCGGAAGCGGGGCCGTGGGCTGCACGACGTCGGGTGGACGTGGCGCGTGATGACGGGGCGGCGGATGACGCACGGTGTGCTCGCCGACGGACTCGGCCTGCGGCACGGGCCGTGGTGGCATCGGGATCCCGGCCCGGTCTTCGATATGGCCGCGCACGTCCTCGGCTGCGAATTCCGAAATCGACGGATCGGGCGCGGGACCGACATCGACCGCGGCGGCGTTCCCGCGGGTGACCCAAACCCCGGCGCCGATCCCGAGCCCGATCATGACGAGCGCACCGAGCACGACCCACACGTGCCCTGACGGGTTCCGGATCGAGTCCTCGATCGTAGCGGCTCGAGGATCGTAGACGCCGCTCTGCGTCGCGATGTCCGAGAAGCTCGGGCTCGACGGATCCGTTCGATCCGGCGGCTCTTTGCCGAGCATCCGATGAATCTTCGTGACCTGACGCTTCGCTCGTTCCGGATCCGTCGCGAAGGGCGCGAGTGCGAGCGCGAGCTCCGCGATCGTTGGAAACCGATCGTCGGCGTTCTTGGCGAGGCAGCGGTGGACGACCTCTTCGAGCTGCGGCGCGAGCGTCATCGGACCGGGAGGCTCGGTCGCGACAAGCACGCACAGCTCCGCGAAGTTACGCGCGTCGAACGGGAGGCGACCTTCGACCAGCTCGTAGAGCACCGTGCCCAGTGCCCAGATATCGGTGCGACCATCGACCGTACGAGCAGATCTCATCTGCTCGGGAGACATGTACGCCGGCGTACCCAGGACCGACGCGGTCTGCGTGAGCGACAGATCCATTCCAACGGGAGCCTTCGAGATTCCGAAGTCGAGAACCTTCAGCAGCGGCGACCCATCGCGACGCCGCGCGACAAACAGGTTCGTGGGCTTGATGTCGCGGTGCACCACACCGATCGAGTGTGCTTCCCCGATCGCATCGCAAGCTTGCAAGACGAGATCCACGGCGAGCAGCGGATCGAGCTGGTCCTGATCGTGAAGCATGCGTCCGAGGTCGAGGCCTTCGAGGAGCTCCATGACCATGTACGGCTTGCCATCGTCGAAGGTCCCAACGTCGCGGATTCGCGCGACATGCTCGCTCTTGAGCCGGACCACAGCCTTGGCCTCTCGAATGAACCGAGCGACGTTCTCGTCGTCGAGCTCGATGTCGTCGCGCAGGATCTTGATCGCGACGTGCTCGTCCAGCGCGAGGTGGTGCGCCTTGATCACGAGGCCCATGCCGCCAAACCCGAGGAGCGTCTCGACTCGATACTTGTCGAGCAAGATCGAGTTCTCGGCAGGCCCCTGCGCGACCGTCACCGCAGCCGTCAGCTGAGTGACGGGCGCGTCATCCACAGGATGATGTTAGCTCGGAAAATGAGTGGGGGTGCAGCGGCTCTTCACCGCTGCACCCCAAAATGAGCACGACCATCTAACCGTGGCGCGAGTCTACCCCCTACGATTTACGTAGGTGGGCTCCGCATAATCCTTTGGGCTTCCCGACGAGCGGGCGTGCACTCCCGGAACAGAGGCAGATCCCTGGATAGCAATGTAGGAGACAGATTTGCGCCGGGTCTCGCATTAAACAGCCCGTGCTCAAGAACAACGCTACGTATCGCGATCGACTTCGTCAACCGAAAAAAAGCGAAGACGATCACTTCTGCGTAACGGTGCAATTTCTCGTCGACAGATCTGATCGCGATCGTTCTGCTGTGTGAGATGTCGGCTGGCAGCGCTTGCACACACGCAGCGACACGCTAAATTTTCAATCAGCGATTGACGTCGCGCGGATGTTTGCCCGGCGCGTCGGCGCGCCAGTCCGGGCCTTCGCCGCCTTGCTTCGCGATCGAGCGGATTCCGCGATCGAGCATCGACTGCTTGGTCTCGATCGCCTGCGCGCGCTCCTCGACTGGATGCGCGTGCTGGCCGCTGTCCATGCGAATCGCGTCGCACGGGCACGCCTCGACACACAGACCGCAGACCACGCAGCGCAGCTCGTCGATCTCGAACACCGCGGGGCGTTTCTCGATGCCTTTGCTGTCGCTCTCTTCGGGGATGATCGTGATGCAGTGCGCCGGGCACACGGTCGGGCAACACATGCAGGCGACGCAACGAACGGCTCCGTCCTCGCGCAGCATGAGCCGGTGCAGTCCACGGTACCGCTCGGGGTACGTGACCTTCTCTTCCGGATACTGCACCGTCTCGATCTCGTTACGCATGCGCTCGTCGACCGGCGCGCCGGCCTTCGCGCGTGCGCTCGCCTTGCGGAGCGGCAGAAATAGATTGCGTGCGAAGTGCTTGAGCGTCACGCCGAGGCCCTTTGCGGTCGCCGCGAGGAACGTCGTGTCCTCGGGATGCGGGCGATTGACCTGGACCGTACGAACCTTGCCGTACGTGCCGAGGACCTTGAGGCCGACTTGCTCGTCGGCTCCATGGCCGTGCCCGTCGTCATGTGCTGCTGCTGACATCACTGGCCTCCCATGAAGATGAGCTTGATCAAAGCGGTGACCATGATGTTCGCGAGCGAGAGCGGCAACAAGATCTTCCAGCCGAGGTTCATCAGCTGATCGGCGCGGAAGCGCGGCAGCGTCCATCGCAGCATCAGCTGGAACCAGCACAGGACGATGACCTTGAGCCCGAACGCGGCGAACTGCATCGACGCCACGGCCCAGTGCGGGAGCGCGAGGAACGAGCCGCCGACCGAGATGTGCTCGATCTGATCCATGTAGCCGCCGAAGCGGAAGCCGTCGGGATCGAGGAACGGCACTTGCCAGCCGCCGAAGAAGATCGTCGCGATCACCGCCGCGATGAACACGATCTCGATGAACTCCGCGAGGAAGAACATGCCCCAGCGAATGCCGGAGTACTCGACGAAGTAGCCGATGATCTCGGGCTCGCCTTCCGGAATGTCGAACGGTGCTCGCTTGGTCTCGGCGATCGCCGCGGTGAAGAACAACAGGAAGCCGACCGGTTGCCACAGCCAGAACCAGTTGAGCGGGTTCGATCCGGACATCGTGTCGCTGGCGCCGTTCGCGGCGATCCAGCCGGGCTCGAGGCTGCCGCTCCACAGGAACACGCCCATGAGCGACAGACCCATCGCGACTTCGTACGACATCATCTGCGACGAGCTACGCAGGCCGCCGAGCAATGCCCACTTGTTGTAGCTCGCCCAGCCGGCGATCGTGCCGCCGTAGTTCGCGAGCGTGAGGACCGCGAAGTAATAGATCAGGCCGAAATCGGCCGAGAACATCTGCATCCGGATGCCGTCGCGGAACATCGGGTTCGCGGGATCGACCTTCAGCAGGTGCGGATCGAGATGGCCGGTCAGGACGTGCGGATAGATCGTCGGACCGAACGGAATGATCGCGAATGCGATCAGCACGGGTGCGAGCGCGAGGACGGGTGCGAGCGCGAACAGGCCCTTGTGGACGTTCGCGGGGATGAAGTCTTCTTTGAAGATCATCTTCACCGCGTCGGCGACGAAGTGGAGGATGCCCTTCAGCTTGATAGGTCCGATGTTGGCGCGATTCGGACCGAGCCGGTCCTGCATCATCGCGCTCTGCCGGCGCTCGGCCCACGTCAGGAGCGACGCGAGCGGCATGACGAGCAGCATGATCAGGAACAGCCACTTCGTGCCCGGCCAGTCGAGGGCGGCGTACAGCCAGTGCCAGCTGTCGTTGTTGGTCTCGGTCATCCGCGGCTCCCCGCGAACCGCAGCGACAGAGGACGCGCTTCACGAGCCCACTTGAGCTCGCTCCACGCGGTGACCGACTGGGTCATGTCCTTGAACACTTCACGTGCGTGCGTCCATGGCAGCTTGACGCCGGTCGCGAACGCGAGCCGCACGACCGCTTCCCAACCCGGAATTGCTTGTCCCGGCGGCGGAAACGCCGCGTGCATCCGCTGCACGAGGCCTTTGTGGTTCGTGATCGTGCCGGAGATCTCGGCCCAGTCCGCGATCGGCAGTGCGATGCGAGCGGCAGGCACCGGACCGCGTTCGTGTGCGGACAGCGAGATGACCTCGAGCTCCTTGAGCTTGCCGGTCTCGAGGCCCGGCAGCACGTCGCCGAGGATCACGAGCGCGCGGAGACCTGCGGGCAGCGAGCGATCGAGCTCGTAGGCCGGGGTCGCCTGGAGACCGAGCGCCGCGGCGATCGCGGTAACACCGGCCATGTTCGGATTGATATCGGCGACGCGCAGCTTGCCGTCGGCACGCGCCGGCACCGGCGGCTTCGCGGCGACGAACACGTGGCCGACGTTCCACTCTTTGGCGAGCCGCGCGAGGGCGTAGTTGTCTTCGTTGCACGCGACGGCCGACAGCACGATGCCGATCTGCGACGGATCTTTGAGGAACACGCCGAGGCGCTTCGCGGCCTGCGAGAGCGCGCGATCCCAACCGGCGGGTAGACCTTCGATCGTCGCGCCGGCGAGCCGCGCCTCGCGGAGGTCGTGATACGTGAACCGGCCCTCGTCGCACATCCAGTACCCGTTGACGTCTGGATTCAGCCTCGGCACGAGCCGCCACGCGCGCTCGTCCTTGTGATGGATCTCGATGTTGCAGCCGGTCGCGCAACCGTTACACACGGACGGCGTCGCCTCGAGCTCCCACGCGCGCATCGTGAACCGGAAGTCTTTGGCGGTGAGCGCGCCGACCGGGCAGACGTCGACGGTGTTGAGCGAGTACGGATTGTCGAGCTGCTCGCCGGGTGCGGTCGTCAGCACTTGGTGATCGCCGCGGTGCGCGAACTCGAGCTGATGCGAACCGGCCACTTCGTCGCACGCGCGAATGCAGCGCGAGCACAGGATGCAGCGCTCTTGATCGAGCACGATCGTCGGTCCGAGATCGACGACCTTCTCTTTGTGAACCTTCGGAACGTCGACGCGCGAGTCCGCGTTGTCGTGCTCGAAGTACAGCTTCTGGAGCGTGCACTCGCCGGCCTTGTCGCAGATCGGACAGTCGACCGGATGGTTCAGCAGCGTGAACTCGAGCTGTTGCTTGCGCGCGAGCGTCGACTGCGCGTCGGTCGTGTGCACGACCATGCCTTCGCCGCAGGTCTGCTGGCAGCTCGGCTGCAGCTTGGGATTCTTCTCGATCGAGACGAGGCACTGACGGCACTGCGCGACGATCGAGAGACCGGGGTGATAGCAAAACGCGCTGATGTCGAGGCCGAGCGAGCGCGCCGCTTCGAGGACATTGGTGCCCTTCGGAACGGTGACGGGCTTGCCGTCGATCGTCAGCGTGACGCCCGTGGGAGCCGCCGCAGCGGGTGTGGTGTTCGTCGCCATTATTTATCGCACTCCCCGCCGATCATGTTGATCATGCCGAAGATCGGAACGACGTCTGCGATCAGGTGTCCGTGGATCAGCTGACCGGCGGTCGAGAGATGAACAAACGAAGGTGAACGGCAGTAGGCCTTGTACGGACGGCCGGTGCCATCGGCGACGATGAAGAAGCCGAGCTCGCCATTGCCGCCCTCGACGAACGAGTAGCCCTCGCCGGCCGGGACCTTGATGCCGTCCATGATGTGCTTGAAGTGCCGGATCATCGACTCGATCGTGTTGTACGTGTCGCGCTTCGGCGGCAGCGCGACGCGATGATCCTCGATGACGACGGGACCGTCGGGGATCTGCTTCATGCACTGGCGCAGCATCCGGATCGATTGCTTCATCTCTTCGATGCGAACCAGGTAACGATCGAGGCAGTCGCCGGTGGTGCCGAGCGGCACGTCGAACTCGAGCTCGGGATAGATCGAGTACGGATGATCCTTGCGAACGTCGTAATCGACACCGCACGCGCGCGCGATAGGTCCGACGCAGCCCATGCGGATCGCATCTTGTTTCGAGAGCGCGCCGACCCCAGCCATCCGATCGTGGAAGATCTTGTTGCTGTTGAGCATCGTCGCGACTTCGACCATCACGCCCTCGATCTTCTCGAGGCACAGCTTCAGATCGGCATCGAAGTCAGCCGGCAGATCTTTGACGACGCCGCCGACGCGGACGTAGCTATGGGTGAGGCGAGCGCCGGAGACCTTCTCGAGGAGCTCGTAGAGCCACTCGCGGCACTTGAGGAAGTACAGGAACGGCGTGAAGGCGCCGAGCTCCATCGCGGAGGCGCCGATGCACGTCAGGTGATCGGTGAGCCGCGACATCTCGCTGACGATCACGCGGACATACTCCGCGCGCTTCGGAAGCTTGCCCGTCAGCCCGAGCAACTTCTCGACGGCCATCGCCCAGCCGCAGTTGTTGATCATCGGCGAGACGTAGTTGAGGCGATCCGTGTACGGGAACACCTGCGTGTACGTCGCGTGCTCGGCTTCCTTTTCGAAGCAGCGATGCAAGTAGCCGGGCTGGACGTCCGACTTGACGATCCGCTCGCCGTCGACGGTGAGCACGATACGCACGGTGCCGTGCATCGCGGGATGCGACGGACCCATGTTGACCGTCATCAGATCGGGCGGGAGCTCCTGCTCGTTATCCGAGAGGTCCTGCACGTCCTTGCGGCCGAGCACGAGCTGCTTGAGCGTTTGAGAATCCGCCATTAGTGCTTCTCCGCTTTGGGCTCGGCCTTGATCAGGTTGATCGGCAGATCCGCACGACGGACGAGCGGCTGGCGCTTGTCCTTCGGGTAGTCCTTGCGCAGCGGATAACCGACGAACTCTTCGTACATGTAGATCCGCCGCAGATCGGGATGGCCGTCGAACTTGATCCCGTACATGTCGAACGTCTCGCGCTCTTGCCAGTCGAACGCCGGCCAGATCTCGGCGAGCGAAGGCACGGTCGCGTCGTGCTCGAACAGCGCGATCTTGAGGCGGATGCGGTGCCGATGCTCGAGCGAGCGAAGCTGGTAGCAGACTTCAAACCGCGGCTTGTCCTCGGTCCACGCCGGCACCGCACCGGCCCCGACATGGGGCGGGGCGGACTCTGCCCGACCTGCGGGACCGATCGGCGCGGTTGGATTGGAAATGGGCCGCCAGTCGAGCCGATCGATCGCGGTGCAGAACACCGGCGAGTCGAACCGCATCTCGGGATCATCGCGCAGCCACGTCGCGACATGCACGAGGTCGTCGCGCTTGATCCAGGCGATCTCGTCGCCGTGAGCTGATTCCGTGCGCTCGATAGCGTGCGCGTGCTTTGCAGTCAGCGCGTCGAGGACTTTTTGCGACATCTGCGACTCCTCGAATTATTCTTCTGTTGCGGTCGCGACGAGCGCTGCCTGCTTCGTGCGCAGCTGGCTGTGACCGCGGCCCGATTGGATCCGATCCATGAGCATGATCATCGCATCGAGCACTTGCTCGGGACGCGGCGGGCATCCCGGGATGTAGACGTCGACGGGGATCACCTGATCGACACCCGGCATCGTCGAGTAGTTCTGATAGAAGCCGCCGGTCGAAGCGCACACGCCAAACGCGATCACCCACTTGGGCTCCGCCATCTGATCGAACACGCGCTTGACGGCCGGACCCTGCTTCTCGGTCACCGTGCCGACGACCATCAGCAGGTCGCTCTGGCGCGGCGAGAACCGCGGGAACTCGGCGCCGAACCGCGCGATGTCGTACTTCGGTCCTGCGACCGACATGAACTCCATGCCGCAGCAGGCGGTGACGAACGGATACGTGAACAGCGAGAACTTGCGGCCCCAGTTGGTCGCCTTGTCGCCGGCACTCTGCCGAGCAAGCTTGGCCCAGGCAGACGCCTCTTCGAGACGCGTTGTGGCGAGCTCTACTCCCATCCGATCGCCTTCTTTCTCCAGACGTAGGCGAGTGCGACCACGAGGATCGCGACGAACACCAGCATCTCGGCGAAGCCGAACACGCTGACGGTGCCGTCCTTCGCGTGCGACAGCTGGTTATACAGAATCGCCCACGGGTACATGAACGCCGCCTCGATGTCGAACACGAGGAACAGGATGGCGACCTGGTAGAACTTGACCGAGTAGCGTCCGCGCGGCGATCCGATCGGCTCGGAGCCACACTCGAACGGCTTCATCTTGTCCGGGTTCGTCGCCTTGGGACCGACCAACACCGCGAGCGCGGTGAACAATCCGCAGAAGCCCAAGGCGAACACGATCGCCAGCCCAGCGGGCATATAAGCGTGTAGCTGCAAAGCGCTCGCAGTATATGGCGCGCGTTCTAGCGGTCAACGCGCGGCGGCCAAATATCGCAAGCTGATCGCCGGGTTAACTGTCGCGCTCCACCTGTCGCGCCAACTAGAGATTCGCTTGCGCGTTGCGCAGCGCATCTTCGAGCGCGGCGACCATCTCGTCGTTGTTGTCGACCAGGTAGATCGTCTCGGGGTTCGGCCGGCGGTGTGCGCGGATCTCTTCGACGATCGCGCGTGCAGCCTCGTCCGTCGGAACGTCACCGAGATCGGTACCGATACCCGGCATCGCGATGACCTTGAAGTTGTTCCGATCGGCGGTGATCAGGGCGGCGCGGGCGGCGCGGCGCACGTTCTCGGCGCCGATCTTCATGCCCGGCTCTTCCATCGTCGGCACGTGGATGACGTTCTTCGCCGGCAATTGTCCGGCGGTCGTGACGAGCGCGGCGCCGACGGCGATCGGTGCGGCGGCCATCGCCGCCTGCTGGATCACATCGCCGCCTTGGCGACGTAGCGAGCCGCCGACGCCACCACCCATGATGCCGAGACTGTTGGCTGGGTTGACGACGGCGTCGACCGGCAGCGTCCAGATGTCTGCCTTGGCAATGTGAACCTGCATCCGAATGGGACCCCTACCACGCGGTAAAGGCAGTGTTCAAGCGGGAATCCTCTCGGGAAAACCCTACACGACGCAAAAACGCGAGCCCTTCGAAGAAGAGGCTCGCGTTTGGTCGTACCGAGATCGCTGAATAGCTAGGCGCAGGCCTTCTCGAGCTCCTGTTCGACCTTCTCCTCGGTCCACTTCCGCGCCACGGCGAGCTCCTTGACGATGAGCTGCTTGGCGTTGTCGAGCATCTTGCGTTCGCCGAACGAGAGGACCTTGCTGCTCTTCAGCCGATAGAGATCGCGATAGACCTCGGCGACGTCGAACAGCGAGCCCGTCTTGATCTTCTCCATGAACCCGCGATACCGGCGGTTCCAGGTCTGCTTGTCGATGTGGACGTCCTTCTCGCGAAGGATGTCGAACACTTCTTCGATCTCCGAGGTCGTGGCGACCGGGCGAAGACCGACCTGATCGGCCTTCTCCTTCGGCACCAGGATCTGCATTCCAGTGGCGAGGACTTTGAGCACGTAGAAGGAGCACACCGAGGTGTTGATCTCCTTCTTCTCGATCCCGATCACCTCCGCGACGCCGTGTGCGGGGTAAACGGCTTTCTCGCCAATTCTGAAGTCACTCATGTACTGGTTCTCCTCGAAACTCGAAAAAAGCGGCGTCGTACGCTGCTCTAGAGCAATGCCGGTGCCATAGGGCCGGTGGCCATAAGAATCTTCATGGATTCCTGCCGGTTGGTTCTCTATTGGGACGTTCTCAGTAGAGCTCCGCGCTGTGCCATACTGTCACACCGTCAGGCTCGTCGCTGGTCGCCAAGGCGGCAGTTTCCCAACGGGCAGCGGAGGATATCAATCGTGACGCGTTTCGCCACCGAAATTTACACACGGCGAATCGGGTAGCCGCCTCGCAAGTGCGATCTCAAGCACTTGCGAACCAAGAAACTGTGAGACCGCATCCAGTTCTTGGTACGTTGTCGGCGTGCGTGGCTCGATTGGTCAGCTGTTGATCGCGCAGGGCGTGATCGACGCTGGCGCGCTGTCGGACGCGCTGGCCCGCCAGAGCGGTCGCCACCCGGTCGCGTCCGAGATCTACGCCCTCGGCTATGCGTCCGAGCGCGAGCTCGCGGTCGCCCTCTCGGCGCAGACCGGATGGCCGGCGATCGTGCTCGACGAGTCGACGATCAGGCTCGACGTGCTCGAGCACGTGTCGATCGAGTGGGCGCGGATCTTCAGCGCGATCATCGTCTACGAAGACACGACGACGATCATCATCGCCGCGGCACGCCCGGAGGACGCGATCGTTCCTGCGCGCGAGCTCGGAGCCGCGCGCAACAAGAACGTCGAGCTCCGCATCGCACTCGACATCACGCTCGCACGCACGATTCGCGTCGCGTTCACGAAGTGGAAACGCGGCGAGCAGTACCTGGTCGGCAATCAGGTCGATCAACCGGGCCCGCACCTCGCGATCGTGCATCCCGATGATCACGGTGACGAACATCGCCAGGCGCAGCGTGCGCTCGCGGAAGAAGCCGCACGCAACATCGAAGCGAACGACGAGCTGCCCTCGGAAGATCATCCGTCGAGCACGACGCTGACCGGAGACTGGCATGTCAACACGGTCACGACGACGAACGACGCCGACGAAGCGCGCCTCGAGGAACGCACGGTCGTGGTCACGGCGAACCTCGATCGCGGCGGCGACGAGCCGGCGAATCATGCGGGCACGATCCGCGCGCTCGTGATCGAT
Organism: Myxococcales bacterium; assembly: GCA_028287115.1. Classification (GTDB taxonomy): domain Bacteria; phylum Myxococcota_A; class Polyangia; order Haliangiales; family Haliangiaceae; genus JABFXX01. The sequence goes on along the minus strand of JAQBQF010000156.1, from coordinate 9,811 downwards.
CCCGATCCACCGGGCCGGATCCAGCTCGTGTCGGAGCTCGAGAAGCTCGGCTATCAGTGCCAGGCCGCTTCGTCCGGATCTCAGGCGGTCGACCTGATGTCACAGCTCTTCTTCGACATGGTGTTCGCGGACGTCGCGACCCCGGAGATCGACGGCCTCCAGCTATGCCGCGCGATCAAGCGCAGCAAGCGCCTCGTGCGCACGAAGGTCATCGTGACCACGTCGGTGGTCGACTCGGGGCAGGTTCCCGATGACGTGCTGCAGCGCAACGGAGCGGACGGTTACCTCGAGAAACCCCTCGAGGCGCGCCGGCTTCATCGCCTGCTGCGCGACATGTCGCCCGCGGAAGAGCGCGGCGATCACGAAGCGATCCTCGCCGACGCGCTCGGTCGCTATCACAACGGCGATATCGAAGGCGCGATCTCGCGGCTGCGCGGCGCGCTCGTCGGCGATCCTGCGAGCCCGAAGCTGCACTTCATGCTCGCAAATATGCTGCAGCGTGCGTCGCGATGGGCCGAGGCCGTCGACGAGTACGAAGCGGTGATCGAGATCCAGCCCGCCTATTTTCCGGCGCTGACGCGGCTCGCGTATCTCTACTTCAGACAGGGACTCCACGCGCGCGCGGTCGAGACGTGGCGTCGCGCGCTCCCCGTCTGCGACGATCCCGCACTGCGCCGCAACATCGAGCTGTTCATGCGCAAGCTCGTCGCGGACATGTCGAAGTCCGATACCGGTTAGAGCGTGCCCGGATTCATGATGCGATCGGGATCGAGCGCATCGCGTAGCGCGCGCAGATAGGCGTCGAGCTTGACCGCACGCGCGCCGAGCAACCAGCCGCCGGCCGCTTCCGCTGCATGCTCGGCCGCGGCGGTCGTGTCGTCGGCGAGCTCACCCGAGCGCTCGATCGTGAAGAACATGACCGCGCCGTCAGGATCGAACCGCGAGATGTGTGCGCGTGCCGTCGCGCCGAGCTGAGTCGCGGTTGCCTGAAGCGCGCGATAGACCGCGCGCAGCTTTCCCGGGGTCGCCATGATCTGGAGCGTCGGCGAAGGGCCGGGCGTCGGTTCGCCGGCGTGGAGCCTTCGCCACCATAGATCCGCGAGTGCGTGGTCGGTGACCTTGCCGCCCTCGGCGATCACGGCGCTCGTCAGCAGATCGCGATCGCATGCGGCGAGATCGGTGGGACCGGCGGTGCCCGCGCACAGGAGCGCGTGACCCTCCGGCAACGTCAGCCCATCGAAGTGACACGCGGCTTCGGCGGCGTCGTAGATCCGCAAGCCGGACGGCGCGCACTCCTCGCGAATCGCCAGATAGATCGCGGAGATCGCGGCATCGACCGACGGCAGCAGATACGCCGCGACCAGCCGTGCTTCGGGCTTGATGTGGATCCGCAGCACCGCGGACGTGATGAAGCCGATCGTGCCTTCGCTTCCGCACAGCGCGCGCGACAGATCCGGTCCCGTCGAGCGGCGCGGCGCGACTCGCGTGTGCACCGTGCGTCCGTCGGCGAGGACGGCGGAGACGCCGACGACGGCATCCTCGAAGAACCCGTGACGCGCACTCGACTTGCCCGGGGTTCGTACGGCGATGATTCCACCGATCGACGAGGTCAGCACGACGGGCGGGTAGTCGCCGATCGAGAGCCCGCGCGGCGCGAGGATTCGCTCGAGATCGAGACCGGTCAGGCCGGCTTGCGCGTGGACAAGCAGTGACTGCTCGTCGAGCTGGAGGACCTGGTCGAGGCGCGACGTCGAGATGAAGATCCGCGGCCGATCGTCCGTCGGTTCGCGGCGAGGATGGAGCGGGTCGGGCTGGCCCCGAGTCGCGGACCCAGGATGGAGCGAGTCGGGCTGGCTCCGAGTTGCGGACCCAGGATGGAGCGGGTCGGTCTGGCCCCGAGTTGCGGGGCCAGGATGGAGCAAGTCGGGCTTGCCCCGACTTGCAGGGTAAAACCGCGACGGCCGGCTGCCTGCGCCGACGGGATGGACTGCGACCTTGCGCGCACCGGCGCGGCGAATCACTTCCGCGACTTCCGCGGCGGACCCGGGCGTGACGCGAAGGCCCTCTGCGAGCTCTTCGACGTACTCCGCGCCGATGGCCGCTGCGAGCTCTTGCACGAGGCTGGGTGGCGTCGCCGGCGACATCATCGCGTGCCCACCTTGAGGCCCATCTTACCGGGATTGAAGATGCCGGCGGGATCGAACGCTTGCTTCACCGCCTCGAAGATCGCCATCGCTTCGCGATGCTCGCCGGCCATGAATGGCGCCTTCAGAAGGCCGACGCCGTGATGATGGCTGATCGTCCCACCGACGCGCGTCGTCGCCTCTAGACCGTCGCGCCAGATCGTGTCGTACAGGCGTTCGGCACTCGCGGCATCGGGTGCGGTGCTGGCGAACGTGAAGTAGATCGAGCAGCCGTCCGGATAGGCGTGGGAGAAGTGCGCCATCACGAGTGCGTGCCTTCCGATCGCGGTTCTCACCGAGTGATAAAGATCCATGAGGCGCTCCCAACTCGCCGCGACCTCCATCGTGTCGACGAACGCGCCATCGCGAAACACCGGCGACATCCGATAGCTGACGGCGTAGCGATGACGTAGCCACGCCCAGCCGGGATCTTCGCCTTTGTCGCGCGCGCCTGCGGATTCGAGCTCGGAGAACGTGAGCGCGGCTTCGACCTCGGTGCGAATCCGCGCACCTTCGAGACCGATGATCATCCGGCAGCCGCGGCGCGCGACTTTCTCGGCAGCACCGAACAGCTTGTTGACGAGCTCGCTGCGACCGAGCGCCGCGTTCATCGCGTTTTGTCGGAGGCCTTTGCCTTTGGCGAGCGAGATCAGGCGATCGACGAATCCGTCATCGCGCGGCGCCGGCGGCTCCGGCCACGCGGGCAAAGCGCCGGTCTCGACCCTGGGTACCGGCACGCGAACCTCGTGCGAAGCGGTTGCGCTACTGGGATGCTCCGCGTCGTGATGACTGAAGGAGTTGATCAGCGTGTCGAGCTCGTCGTAGAGGCGGATCACGGCGGGCCGCAGGCCCTTCTGCGACACTCTGCGAATCGCTTCGACGCCGGCCGCGACGTCGTCGACTTCATAACCGCGAAATACGCGGAGCTGCGGCGCAGGCGACACGCGCAGCCGCGCAGACGTGATGATGCCGAGCGTCCCTTCGCTGCCGAGCAGCAATTGCGTCCAGCTCGGACCGCGGAGCGCGCGATTGGGACCATCGGTCTCGATCACCTCGCCGCGGCCGGTGACGACCGTCAGGCCCGCGACGCGATCTTCGACCTTGCCGTACTTCGTCGACAGCTGACCCGCGGCGCGCGTCGCGAGCCAACCGCCGACGGTCGAGCAATAGATCGAGGACGGAAAATGTCCGAACGTGTAGCCACGGCGTGCGAGCTCCCGCTCGAAGCGTTCGCCGTTGAGGCCGGCCTCGACATCGCAGACGAGCTCCTCGCCGTGCACGCTGCGCAGCGTCTGCATCCGTTTCGTATCGATCGTGATGCCGCCGAGGATCGGCACTGCGCCTCCGCATACGCCGGACCCGCCGCCGTAGGGAACGATCGGAATCCGCAGCTCGCGTGCGAGCTTGACGACCGAGACAATCTCGCGGATGTGCTCGGGCCACACGATCGCATGCGGTCGGTGCGCGGGCGGCACGCCCTCCCGGTACGACAAGAGTAGGCGCGGCCACATGTCGCGCGCGTAGGTGTCGAGATCGACGGCGCGCATCGAGACGCGGCGCGGTCCGCAGATCGACTCGAGCTCGCGCTGCAGGCGCTCGACGTCGACATTCGTCTTCACGGCGCGAACGGTACGACCCGGATCGCCATCGCGCAACGATCCGATCGCCCTAACGGGGATCGATGCGGTCAGCTCGGAGTTGGCGAGATCAGCCCGTTGGCACTCACGGTGCCGATCGTACGAATCACACCGCCACCACCACCACCGCCGCCGCCGCCGCCGGCTTGGCCGTTCTTGTGGTCATGCCCGGTGCCTCCGGTGAGCTGTGCACCTTGTGCGCCGTTGCCGCCGTCGCCGCCGTTGCCTGCACCGCCTGATCCGCCGTTCGCGGTGCCGCCGGTCGACTCGTTACCGGCTTTGCCCGTGCCGTTGCCGCCGCCCTCGCCGCCGCCGCCACCGTTCGCGAACACCTTCGCATTCATCGTGATCGTGATCGTCGGTGCATCGAACCCGATCATGCCACCCGAGCCACCACCTCCACCGCCACCGAGATTCGAGCTGCCATTACCGCCCCCGCCAGAAGCATTGATCGTTCCCGTGATCGTGATCGAGGTCTGCGCGATGAAGTGAACCGCACCGCCGCCATCGCCGCGCGCGCCGCCGTTGCTTGCGCCGTTGCTGCCGGGACAACCACCTCGCAGCGGAGCCGGCGTCGACGTGCTCGCGGGCGACCCCCCATCTCCGCCGACTGCGCCGGAACCCCCGCCGCCGCCCGCACCCGCAAAGCTACCGCCGTAGCCGCCGCCGCCGCCGCCGATTCCGCTCGTCGCGCTGACACCGTCGGTCGCGCATGCGACGGTATTGGCGGCCGGACCGACGCGGCTGCCGTTACGGTGACTCGCGATGTCGATCGTCCCGTCGATCACGATCGACGAGCTCGCCAAGAACACGAGCGGCCGCGCTCCGTGCGCGGTGATCACGACGTCGGTCGCGACATGAATCGAGGAGCCCGCGATCACGCACGCGTCGAGATTGCCGCCGCCCACCACCGTGGCGCATTGGCCGCTGTTCGAGCTCGTGTCGATGTCCATGTTGCCGAGCTCGAGAGCCGCGGTCGGCGGGGCCGCCAGACACTCGCGGACGAGCGTGCTGCTGCCGTAACACGCCGAGGTCGGACTCGCATCGACGTGGCTCGCATCGCGGCCGACGCTCAGCCCGCCGTCGTCTCCCAGGGCCGGCGTGCCGACGCACAGGTTCGAATGATCGCCGGCGAGACCGCCGTAGCGCTGTCCGCTCGGGCAATCCGCGCTGGGAAAGCTGCAGAACCCCGTTGGCTCGCACACCCCATTCGGACTGCATTGCGCGCTGCTCTGACAGACGAACGCTTCGCCGCCATATGGCGAGCAGCCAAACAGGCCAACCGTCGCGACGACGACGAGGGCTCCGCGCATCGAATTCAGGTTACACCCATTTCAGCGGGCTTCGCATATGTTCTCGCCGTGACAGTTCCTACCTTGGAGAGCCTCCGGATCATCACCGTCATCGGCGCCGGCACGATGGGCCATGGCATTGCGCAGATTTCGGCCATGTCAGGCGCTAACGTGCGCTTACAGGATGCGTTGTCGGGTGGTGCACGCGCCGGCATCGAGCGAATCGCGAAGAACCTGGCGAAAGGCGTCGAGCTCGGCAAAGTCTCGAGTGAAGACCGCGACGCCACGCTGGCTCGGATCACCGCGTTCGAGGATCTCCAGCGCGCCTGCGAGGGCGCGGATTGCGTGATCGAAGCCGTCCCGGAGCAGCTCGATCTCAAGCGCGAGATCTTCGCGACCGTCGATCGGGCGACGCCTCCTCACGCGCTGCTCGCGACGAACACCTCGTCGCTACCGATCTCGGAGATCGCCGATGTGGTCGGTGACGCCGGCCGGCTCGTCGGCATGCACTTCTTCAATCCCGTGCACGTGATGAAGCTCGTCGAGATCGTGCGACACGCGCGCTCGAATCCCGCCGCGGTCGCGCTCGCCGTCGCGCTCGCCGAGAAGCTCGGCAAGACGCCGATCACGGTCGCCGACAGCCCGGGCTTTGCATCGAGTCGGCTCGGGCTCGTGATCGGTCTGGAAGCGATGCGCATGGTCGAGCAACAGGTCGCCTCACCCGCCGACATCGACACCGCGATGAAGCTCGGATACGGGCATCCGATGGGCCCGCTCGAGCTCACCGATCTGGTCGGGCTCGACGTTCGGCTCGGCATCGCCGAATACCTGTCGACCGCGATCGGACCGGCCTTCACGCCGCCGCAAGTGCTGCGAGACAAGGTCGCGGCAGGCAAGCTCGGCAAGAAGACGGGCGAAGGCTTCTATCGCTGGTCGGCGGATGGGAAGCGGAGCTGACGCTTACGTTTACGGTCCTTACGCCGCGGCGGTGTCTGTCGTTGAAGGCGCGCGCGAACGGCCACGGATCGCGAGCAGGGCAGGCACGAGGATCAGCGCCGAGAGCACGCAGGTCACCTCGCCGATCAGCGATGCCGTGCCGAAGCCACGAATCGCGAGGTTGTCGCTGACGAGCAGCGAGCCATAGCCGATCATCGTCGTCAGCGAGCACACGAACACCGCGCTGCCGCTCGTCCGTAGTGTCGTGATCGGATCGGGAACTTCTTCGTGGTCGTGGCGATGCGCGACGTTGATCGCGTAGTCGATGCCGAGGCCGAGCGTGATCGGCAGTGCGACGAAGTCGAGGAAGTTGACCTTGAGGCCTAGCAACGCGCACGTCGCGACCATCAGCAGCGTCCCGCCGGTCGTTGCCGCGAGCACCGCCGCCGATCGGCGATTTCTGCCGACCAACAGCACGACCATGACGAGCAGCCCACCGGCCGCGATCGTCGTCACGACGGGCCCGTCGCGTTCGATCGAGTCGACGATGTCGGCGAAGATCACGCTCGTACCCGAGGTCGTCACGCTCTCGCCGTCGTCGAGCTTGAGCTCGCGTACCGCATTCGCAAACCGGATCAGATCGTGCCCGTTCCACTCGTCGAGCGTGATCGCCGGCCGGATCTGGATGAGGTACCCGAGGCGCCCGTCCTTCTCCGTGAGGGGTTCTTTGAGTCCCGGCGGCAACGACTCGAGCGTCACCGCCGCGAGATCGTCGGGCGGCCGCAGCGCGAGCAACTCCGCGCGCTCCTTGTCGTCGAGCACCGATAGCGCATCGTCATCGAGCATTGCTCGAATCTCGCCGAGCACGGCGAGCCGCTTGTCTTGATCGGGCGGGATCGCCGTCAGGATCGATTCGATCGACCCGATCGTCTGCAGCTTGGGAGGCTTGCCGGCATTGCGACCTTCGAGCGCGCGGACGATCAGCGGAACCTGATCGAGGCGGTCCGCGGCGATGAACGTCCGACCGGCGTAGCCGCGCCCGAAGCTCTTGTCGGACAGCGACATCCAGCGCCGCGCCTCGGCCGCATCTTCACCTTCGGAGCGCAGATGCCGGATGTTGTACTCGAACGGATCGGCGGCGACGTACTTGATGACGACGGCGAAGGCAGCGACTCCGACGAGCGCGGAGATCGCGACCACCAGGTGCGAGCGCCTGAATCCGATCGCGCGGACGAGCAAGGTCCCGACCACGGGATCGCCGCTATATGTCCGCGAGTCACGCCCGAACCGCAGCATCAGCGCGGGCAGCAGCACGTACGTCGCGACCCAGCACAGCAGCATGCCGATCGCACCGATCACGGCGAAGTCGGCAAAGCCCTTGAAGCTCGTCGCCGCGAGCGAGCCATAGGCGATCGCCGCGCCGAGCGAAGCGACCGCCGTCGGTCTCAGCGTGCCGACGATCGCGGCGGCGAGCGCGTCGTCGATCGAGCGTTTGCGGCGCTCTTCGAGATAGCGCGCGATCAGGAGGATGCCGTAGTTGATGCCGTTGCCCGCGATGATCGCGCCGAGGAACGCGGTCGCCGCGTTGAGATGACCGACGGTGAAAGCCGCGGCACCAAACGCGGCGGTCGTCGCGATCCCGATCGTGCCGACGAGCATCGCGAGCATCGTCGCACTGCGGAAATATAGGGCGAGCACGAGGCCGACCAGCACCGTGGTCACGAGGCTCGACAGCACGATGCCTCGCGTGATCGCGTTGTGCTCCGAGAGTGCCGTGACCACGCCGCCGGTGAACCCCATCGTCACGCCCGGGTGCGCGGCGATCACGCGCGCGCGAACCCGATCCAGCGCGCCGAGCAGCGACTCGCCGCGCGCCGCGTCGGTCGAGCGAAAGCCCGTGCGGACCTGCAACATCTCGCGCAAGCCGTCGGCGGTGATGTTGCTCGGATGATCGAGCTTTGCCTCCGCGGCGCGGCGCTGATCCTGGAGGTCTTTCAGCTCTTGGTTGTCCGCCGCTTCGCTGGCTTTATCCTTCTCGTCGTCGAGATCGACGTAGAGCGGATTCGCCTTGAGCTTCGCGCTGTCGATGCGGTGTCGCAGCGCATCGCGCGCGCGGACGAGATCCTCGACCTTCACGTAGAGGTAGCGATGCGCCCGCTCCCACGCGCGGATCGCGGCGTCGTCGGCGTCGACCCGCAGCACGAGATCACTGGAGATCTCGCGCAGACCCGCGAGCATCTCGGTCTCGGCCGCGACGCGGCTCTCCGGTGTCGGCGCATCGATCACGACGAGCACGGTGTCGGTCGTCTTGACGCGCGCCTCGAGCTTGCGGAGATCGCGTACGGCCGGCGCGTCCTGCGGAAGCAGATACGAAAAATCTGCGAACAGCGGCAGGTGATATTTGATGAGATAGACGGCCCCGCCGAGGAGGACGAGGTGCGCCGCGATCACCGCGAGCGCACGACGGCGCAACCATGCGACGTAGCGCCGTGCGAGCAGCTCTGGACTACGGCCCACCGAACCGAGCCTAGCTCGTCAAAGTCGCAGCGGCTACCAAAGGACTTGGGTGCGTTTCGTGCGAGCCGCCCGTTCGGGGCGGTTGTTGCCTCGCGATGCCGGAGATTCTTTGGCTTTGCGTTGCAGCTCGGGCGATAGCGCGAACGCCGCGAGGCGACCTGCATCGGGAGATTCCCTCTGGAGGTCCGCGATCGCCATCGCCATCACGGGATCGACCACGCGGCCGTCGAGCCTGATCTCGAAGTGGAGGTGCGGTCCAGTCGCACGACCCGTCGAGCCGACCTGGCCGATTTGCAGACCCGCGGTGACCGCATCACCTTTGTGCGTCTCGATCTTTCGGAGATGTCCGTAGAGCGTCACGACGCCGCCACCGTGATCGATATAGATGCAGTTGCCGTAGCCACCTTGCCGGCCCGCAAACTTGACGATGCCGTCGCCGGCGGCGAGCACCGGCGTGCCGGGATCAGCGCGGAAGTCCGTGCCGCTGTGGAATCGTTGGGTGTGCCGGAACGGATCGTCGCGCCATCCAAAACCGGAGCTCTGCGTATCCGGCACCGGCTCCGTGTTGAGGATCGTCAGATCCGGAATCGGCGATGGCATGCGCTCGGCGAACGCGACCACTTCGTGCAGTGCATCGCGGATCGACAGCTCCGACGGCACCAACTGCGGCTGCGCAGGTGCAGCCGAGGCGGCCTTCGCAGCGAGCACGAGCAGAAACAAATGCCCCTTCAACGCTTACTAGTTTTTTGCAGTCACCCTACTCGCGTCAATGTAGGCATCGGGATTTTCACCGTTATGTAAGCGCGTGACAGAATTCGTTGCGGTTCAAACAGCTCGTCTTCAAGATGCGCGGCGTCGTGACAAATCGCTGGATCGTCGTCGTGCTCGCACTGTTCGCTGCGTCTGCGTTTGCATTGTCCGTGCAAACTGGGAGGTGGTGGTCGGTGGGAGAAGTCGGGATCGGTCCTTTCGGGGCCAGTCATTGTTTTGGTGGTGAGTGCCGCGGCACTGGCCTGTCCTTTCTCGGCGGCAGCGAGCTGTGGATGCGCAGCGGAACTGCGACCGGTGTGGCGGCGATCGTCTCGATGTTCGTGCTGATCGTCCTCGCGGCGGGCGTCGCTGCTCGTCGGATCCCCAAGCTCGCGGCACGGGCTGCGCTCGTCGCGATCGCAACCGATCTCGTGTGCGGGGCGTATTTCATCGTCGGATTTCCGGGGCTCGGTGGTGCGTCGCTCGATCGCGGTGC
>JAQBQF010000068.1 GCA_028287115.1 Myxococcales bacterium | reverse complement strand
CGTCGCCGTGGTCTCGGTGTACGCGATCGGATTGCCGCCCATGTCGTTCGCGATCACGAGCAGCTTCATCGGCGTCGTCAGGCAACCGACCTTGAGCGCGAGCTGTTGCTGCGTCGCGGTCATCGGGCTCACCGGCGTCTTGCCGCACGGGTGGTAGACGTCGTAGCCCTTCGCGGTTGCGTAGGCCGGATAGCTCACGGTGAAGTTGCCGGCGGCGGTGGTGTTCGCGGGTTGGTGGCCGGTGAGGAACGCATCGGCGTTGAGGACGAGGTGATCTCCCGGCTCGACATCGAGCACGGTCACCATCGTGTACGAACAGTTGGATCCGGCGGGCGCACACACGCCGAGCGAGCGATGACACATCGCCGTGACGCTCGCGCCGGGGAACACGTCCCCCTGCGCGTTGCCGCTCGCGTCCGTCGTCACTTGCGTGACCGTCCCGTCGGTGTCCTTGAACAACACGAACAGGTTCGCGGTACCACCGCCGGTCGAGCACAACGCCGTCGCCGCGTTCGTCACTTGTACGTGGACCGTGCCTTTGACGTTCGGCGCGTCGATCGCGGCGTCGATCAGATTCGATCCGCTGCCATCGCCACCGCTGTCGTCACCAGCCCCGCCGTCGATAACCGTCCCCGGATGGGATCCGCAACCGACGATTCCGAGCACGAGAACGAGCGCGAGCTTCACCGCGTCATTGTATCCCCGACGCCGAACGCGATCGTGATTTTTAGACTCCGCGCTTCAGCGCGTACGCGAGCATCAGCAGGAAGACCACGAGTGGGATGAGGTAGGGGATCACGACCATCCCGCCCAGGTCGAAGCGGTTCCAGCCGACGATCAGCTCGAACCAGGCGATCGCGCCGGCGACCAAGAACGCTCCGAAGGCCTCGGGCCACTCCGGCTCGACCTTGAGGCCGCCCCAGAACACGAGGATGCCGACGACCGCCGTGATCGATGCGAGCGCCCAACCGGGGAGACCCAAGAAGTGTTTGATCCCGGCCTCCGCGCGCACGGGGTTCTTCCACACGACATTGATCACAACGACGATCACGACGAGCAACATCGCCATGATCAGGTAGGTCCAGACCTTGGTCTTCTGTCTCCACTCCGTCTGCTCCGCCATGGTTGCTATCGTACTACGCTTAGCGGCGCGCCCGCGCGCGTTCGAGCAGCGGGAGGCGCGGCGCCGGCAACCGCGATGCATTCGCGAGAGTCTCGAGGATGTCGCGCGCCTTGGCCGATTCCGCGGTGCGCTCGAGGGGATCGATCGCGATCTCGGCAAGCGCGAGGTGAACCTCCGCGAGAAGACAGGACCACTGCACGCTCTGCGGTGCACGATGCGCTGCTTCCTCGGCAACACTGGAGGTCTCGAGCAGCGCCCTCCGCCGCAGCGCTCGATCGTTACCGATCCTGGCGATCACGTCTTGCGCGAGGAGCCCCTGCGTCAGCGTCTCTTTCCACTCGGTGTTGATCGGATCGCCGTCGACGAGGAGACGAGCGCGTCCGATCCCCTGCGCGACGAGCTCGGTGCCGCGCTTCGGATCGCGAGGCGCGAGCAGCTTCCCGAGCTCGACCTCGGTCGACGCGAGCTCGTTCTTGAAGCCGCCCTGTGCCGGCGACTCGACGACGAGCTTGCTGCGGATCGCGAGTGCCTGTTCGTGCGCCTCGAGAGCGCCGGCGAGGTCACCTTTGAAGATCGACACATTGGCGAGCTTCGCGTACGCCCACGCGAGCGCGCGCCGGAACGGGACGCTGCTCGGATCGCGGTCGACGAGACCATGTCGCGTCTCGAGAGCCAGCCGGTAACGTGTCATGCCTTCATCGAGCCTGCCGAGATCGATCAGGCCATCGCCGATGCGCGTGTACGAGCGCGAGAGATCGACGAGGTAGCGCGTGCTCTTCGGATCCCGCGCGATCAGATCCTTCTGGAGCTCGACCGCTCGTTCGAGCTCGACGAGCCCGTCCTTGAACGAGCCGCTGTCGATCAATGCAAAGCCGAGATCCGCGAGCATGTTGCCACGCTGGCGCTTCCACTCGGTGTTCGAGGGATCGCGCGTCACCAGCGCGAGCGTCACCGGCAGCGCGTGGCGATACGTCTCGATCGCGGCCTTCTCGTCGCCGATCTGACGCTGGAGCTCGGCCAGTTGATCTTGAACATCGAGAACCAGGCCTTGGAGCTGGACGTTGTCGGACTGGCTCTCGAGCAGTGTCTCGCGCAGCCGTAGTGCGATCCGATACTCCTCGAGTGCCGTCGAAGACTCGCCACGATTTTGATACACGGACGCGAGCTTCAAGTGGCTCGTCGACAGCGACATCACCTGATCGCTGACCTTGCCGTTGCCCTCGCTCGCGGCGCGCTCGCGTTCGCCCTTGGCTTCCGAGTACTCGTCGAACGCTTGATCGATCTTGCCCTCGTTGCGCAGGAGATCGCCGAGGCGATCGTGGGTGTCGGCAGCGCCGAGCAAGACCTCGCGTGCCTTCGGATCTTCGTCGCGCAGGGCGTCGAATTCGTGCTTCGCGAGGTTGAACGCCTTGATCGCTTCGTCGAGCTTGCCGCGCTCCTGGAAGATCAGGCCGGTCTCGTAATCGAAGTGCGCGATCATCTGGCGCAACCGGCGCGTCGGCACATCGTGCTCGCTGGCGACGGCGGAGATCTTGTTGCGACCCTCACGCCAGATCTCGAGTGCGAGGTCGGGCTTGCCGCTGGTGTGCTCGGCTTGCCCGATCAGATCCATCGCTTCTGCCCAACGCAACTGATCCTCTCGCGGCATGCCGCCCGGCACGTGCGAGATCCGATCGAAGTAGCGGCGCGCTTCGGTGCCGAGCCCGGCCATCAGATCGAGGCGACCGATCGCCCCGAGCTTGTTCTTCATGTCCGAGAACATGTAGTCGATCAGGCGTTCGGCGGCGACCTTGCGCGTGTTCGCGATCTTGCCTTCTTGCTCGGCGAGATCGCGGGCATGCACGACGTTGCGCACCGCGACGGTGCCGCCGACCGCAAAGCCGACGGTCGCGATCGCGGAGATCAGCACCGCGGCGCGATGCTTGCGGACGAACCTGCCGACGCGCTGCATCGCGGTATAGCGATGCGCCGCGACGAGCTGACCGGTGAGAAATCTCCGCAGCTCGTCCGCGAGCCCACCGGCATTGGAATATCGATCGGGTGTCAGCGGAGCCATCGCGCGCTCGACGATCGCGACGAGCTCGAGCGGTGCACGGCGTTCTCGCTCGCGCAACGGGACGACCTTGCCGAGGGCGGCCGCGGCGATCACGTCCGTAGCGGTCCGCGCCGCGTACGGCGGAACGCCTGCGAGTAGGTGATAGAGCATCGCGCCGAGCGCGAACACGTCCGCCGTCTGGTCGACCGGCTCGCCGCGCGCCTGTTCGGGCGCCATATATGCGGGCGTGCCCATCACGGCGCCGGCCACGGTCAGCGTCGACGAATTCGAGGTCGGCTCGCTGGTCGGCTTCTTCGACGATGGTCGCGCGACGCGTCCGGCTTCGAGGCTGTCCTCGGCGTCGAGGTCTTTGGCGAGCCCCCAGTCGATCACGACGGTCTCGCCGTACTCGCCGATCAGCACGTTTCCCGGCTTGAGGTCGCGGTGAATGATTCGTTTGCTGTGCGCGTACGCGATCGCGTCACATGCGGCGGCGAGCCGCGGCAAGAGCGCGAGGCGATCCTCGAGCGCGTGCGCCTCGCCGATGACCTTATCGAGCGGCAGGCCCAAGACGAGCTTCATCGCGAAGAACGGTTCCCCGTTCGGCCAACGGCCGGCTTCGTAGACCGGGACGATGCCGGGGTGCTGGAGGCGCGCGGTGATCAGGGCTTCGCGCTGAAACCTCGTGACCTGTTCGGCCGAGGGATCGATCAGCTGCTTGAGCGCGACCGGGCGACCGAGCCGGCGATCCTCGGCGGCGACGATGCGGCCCATACCGCCGCGCGCGATCTCCCCGTCGGTGCGATACAGCGTCGTCGAGACTTCCGGCAAGGGCTGCATCGACCCTGCCGCGGGTGCGGCGATCGTCGCTTCGCTGCCGGTCTGGGCGCGATCGGCGCCGAGGGTCCCAACGGGCAGCTTGTGCGGCGGCGTCGGCGCATCCGACGTCGGCGCGGCGAGGGTCGCATCGGTTCCGGCGCTCGTCGTCGCCGCGGAATGTCGCGGCAACGTCGGAGACTCCGAGGTCGGCGCGACCGTCGCTGCGAATCCATCAGGCGCTTCGCGATCGTCCTCGGGCACCATAAAGAATGATGGTAATGATAACCGCCATGGCTTCGCAGCTCCATGCGGTTCGCACAGGTAGCGGGCCCCGGATCGTGCTTGTCCATGGCAGCGCCTCGGACCACACCTCGTGGTCGATCCAGCTTGCATCTCGACTGCGCGAGAGCTTCACCCTTGTCGCGTACGATCGGCGCCCGGCCGCGACGACCGTTGCAGAGCACGCCCCCGATCTCGCGGAGCTGATCTCGGAAGCCTCGGATCGGCCGCTCGTCGTGGGCCTTAGCTTCGGCGCGGTGGTCGTCCTCGAGCTCGCGCGGCGGCATCCGGCGCTGTGCGCGGGCGTCGTGCTGATCGAGCCGCCGATGGCTGCCTCCGATGACACGGCGGCTGCGCCGGCGACGTTCTTCGAAGAGTTCGATCGGATCATCGCAGAGCAGGGAGGCCCGGCCGCCGGCGAATTCTTCCTGCGCACCGTGCTCGGTGATGGCGTGATCGACGGGATGCCCCGCGCCTTCCGCGATCGAGCGACCGCGAAGTGGCAGGAGATCCGCGCAGACTCCGTCGCGTTGATCGCGTATCGGCCGCGCTACGCCGAGCTCGCGTCGCTGGCGCTGCCGGTGCTCCTCGTAGGTGGCGACCGGTCCGCGCCGTATTTTCGGGTGACGCTCGATGCGCTGCAGGCGGTCCTGCCCATCGCCCGCCGCGAAACGGTCATCGGCGCAGGCCACATGCTCCAGGCCGAGGCGCCGCGTGCGTTCCACGAGCTCCTCGCGCGATTCACCGACGAGATTGGTTTGACGTCCAGGCCCGGTTAGGCCAAGGTCCGCGACCATGGCGTTTGACCTCGGATCGCTCAACTTCACGGCGGACGAGCGTCCGACGGCGATCGTCGTCGCGGTCCAGGTCCAGGGCGTCACCGACGAGGAGCAAGGCTCGTCGATGGACGAGCTCGAGCGGCTCGCGAAGACGCTCGGCCTCCAGCCGATCGCGCGCCTGGTCCAGAAGCGGGCGCGGATCGCCCCGGGCGTCGTGTTCGGCGAGGGCAAGCTCAAGGAGATCGCGAAGTGGACGGGCGGCACTGGTGAAGTCCCGGCGTTTCAAAAGCCCGGCACGAAGCGACCTCGCGATAAAGCAGTCGACGACGACGAGGAGTCGGAAGACGAGGACGACACGGTCATGACGACGGCCGAAGCCGAGCCCGAAGCCGAGCTCGAGGTGACGGCCGAACCGGAAGCGCCGGCGAGCCCCTCGGGAATCCCCGGAGGGGGACAGCTCGCGAAGGTCGTGCTGGTCGATCACGATCTGACGCCGTCGCAGCAGCACAACCTCATGCTGGCGACTGGGGTCGACGTGCTCGATCGGACCTCGGTGATCGTCGAGATCTTTCACCGGCACGCGAAGACCCGCGAAGCGCGGATGCAAGTCGAGATCGCGCGGCTGCGCTATCTCGCGCCGCGCTTGCGCGTCAATTCAGGCGGCGGCGATCGCGTACGCGGTGGTGTTGGTGGCAAGGGCGCGGGCGAAACCAAGGTGGAGCTCGATAGCCGGCGAATCCGCGATCGGATCGCGGAGCTCAAGAACGAGCTGTCGCAGATCGCCGGTGGTGCCAAGACGCGGCGCGAGCGGCGCAGCGATCTGCCCACGGTCGCGCTCGTCGGTTACACGAACGCCGGCAAGTCCTCGATGATGCGCGCGCTGACCAGCACAGATGTCTACATCGCCGACAAGCTGTTCGCGACCCTCGACACGACGATCCGGCGGCTCGTTCCGCCGACAAATCCGCCGATCCTCGTCAGCGATACGGTCGGCTTCATCAAGAAGCTGCCGCACGATCTCGTGGCGTCCTTTCGTTCGACGCTCGACGAGGCCGGCGACGCCGACCTGCTGCTCCACCTGATCGACGCCTCGGACCCGGCGCACGCGGATCAAGTCGCGGTCACGCGCGAGGTGCTCGGCGAGATCGGCGCCGACAAGGTCGAGACCTGGCTCCTCCTCAACAAGATCGATCGCGTCGATGAGGCAGGGCGCGCGCGTCTCGCCGAGCATTATCCGGGCGCGATCCAACTGTCGGCGAAGCATCCCGCCGATGTCGCGAAGCTCCGCGAGCGGATGATCGAGCGTTTCATCGGAGCGCTCGAAGATGTCGACCTCGACGTGCCGTGGACCGCGCAGCGCGTGATCCACATGATTCACGAGCGAGCGACGATCCTGTCCGAGGAACATCACGATGACGGCACGCGGCTCAAGGTCCGTGCACCCGCGCGCGTGATCGCCGAGCTCCGCGCCGCGCTTACAGCGGATGTACTGTGAACACCGCGACGCCGTCGTAGGTCTCGTCATCTTGCGGCGCGCGCCCCGTCGCGGTGCCTTCGACGACGCTGCCTTCTTCGACGTACGGCTTGAGGTTGACGCCACTCTCGACGATGAAGTTGAGGGTCCTCACGGTGCCTGGTGATGCCACGTGCGCGAGCTTCAGTTTCGGTAGCGTGCTGCCGGACTTCGAGCTCGACACGTACACGTCGATCGAATCGACAAAGCTCCAGTCGTCGGTGTCGCCGCTCGGCTCCGCCGTCTTCGTGATCGACAATGTTAGCGATGACAGCGTCACGCCGTCGATCGGGCCGGAGTTCTGCTGCTTGATCTTTGCGCTGAGGTCGAGACTTAGCGGCAACGGGAACAGCATCCCGAGCGGACCCGGCAGCGCCGATCCCTGCACGCGCTGCTCGATGATCGGTTGCGTGACGTCGAAGTCAGCGACGCCACATCCGGCGACGACGAGGAGGATCACAGCGAGGCGCATAGCTCGATCGTAACCGCAGGCGCGCGAACCCGCCGTGAGCCGTTGGTGAGACCGGCCAGCTACTGGAGCTCGTCGGCGCCTTGGTCCTTGGCGGCGCCCTGCGGACGATGATCTCCGTCACGGTCGACGTCGACCGGCGATGCGGTCAGTGCCTGGTCGATCGCCGAGCTGCCGGCCGAGATGTGGAAGTCAGTCGTCAGCTTGAGCGGTGACGGGTCTGCCTGGATCGCGCTCGTCGGATACGTGCAAGCGCCGAGGGTGTCGGCCTCGGTGCCTGTGCCGGAGCCGATCACGTTGTGCGTGATGATGTTGTTCGGTGCCTGAAACGTAAAGTCGCACGCAACCCCGGCGACGCCCATGCGCGCGACGTTGTCGGCAACCGTGTTGAACTCGAACCGACATGGCCCGCTGGCGCAGACGAGCGTGGCGCCGGCGGTTGTTCCCGAGCCCGAGTTCCCGTTCTTGACGATGAACGTGTTCGTGATGTCGAACGTGCCGCCGTTCGCGATCCGGATCCCGCCACCGCTGTTCATCTGCACGGTCGCTCGAGACACGGTCAGCGAGCCACCGGTGGTCGAGATCCCCGAGCCGCTGCAGCCGCTGACCCGCAGGCGAGACAGCGTCAGGGTTGCCGTGTTCGCGAGCGTCACGCACGCGTTGCCGCCGTTGTTCGTGATGTCGAGGCCGGACACCTCGACGCGCGCGGAGCCGGACACGGAGAGCTCGGGATTGTTCGAGCTCTCCGTGAGCTTGATGCCGGGGTCCGCGAGGATCGTCACGATCCCGCTCGAGATCGAGACGTTCTCGGTGATCATGCCGCCCCCGACGAGCTTGACGACCGGCTGGAGCGTCCCGATCGCATAACCGATCGTGCGACACGGCGCGGCGCGATCGCACGTGCCGTTATCGTTCCCGTTGCTCGTGACGTACGCGACATCGGCCTCGAGGGCGCACGAGCCGTCGGGGAGACATGCCGCGGACAGACACTCGGTGTGGTTCGAGCAACCGTGGCACGCATGGTCGTTGGCACAGAGCGGAGCCGTGAGCGACGTGCAGTCGGTTGGCGCGAGGCACTCGACACACGTATGCGAGCCGAGCTCGCAGATCGGGGTCGGCGTCATGCACTGCGCGTTACCGGAGCACGTGCCCGCCCCCGAGTCCGCGGGCGGACAGTTGACGGTGTCGCTCGGGTGTTTCTCGCAATACAGCGCGCTGTGCTTCTCGCAGCCGGCGAGCAGTACCCACGCGACGATGATGCCGCGGAATCCTCGGAGGGGGATGCGCCTCAAAATCGCGAGGTCCATCCGATGTAGCCTCCGTGGGGAGTGATCGCGACGGCCGGTCCGGTCTCGCGAGACGGACCCTCGCGTAGCATCATGATCACGCCGACTCCGATCGCGATTGCGCCGCCGATGGCGAGCCCGATGCCGGGCGGCCGCGTGTCGCGGTACCTCGGCTGAGTGCCATCATCGGTTGCGCTCGTCGCGTACAGCACACCGCCTGCGATCAACGCCGCCACACCAACACCGACGGCGATTGCCGGTACCGTGCGAGATACGCGGGGGGGAGCGACGATCACGAGCTTGATCGCCGGCGCGGCGCTCGGCTTCGCGGTCTCGGCGGGCACGAGCGAGGTCAGGATCGACTCGGCGGTCGTGCGCATTGCTTGGTCGGTGCAGCCCCGGCACACGCGCCGCTCTTCGACGGGATCTTGTCCCTTCACGAACCAGTGCATCGTGAGGATCACGTCTCGACTGGTTCCGTTCGAGACGGTCTCGACGCGCGCGTAGAGGATCGCGTCGGCCTTCGCCGATTGCTCGACGATGTTGCGTGCGCACGTCTTGTCCTCGATCACGAAGCAGTCGACGAGCAGATTGATCGCATTGGGCTCGAACGGCGACGCCACGGCCTCATGGCCGTGTGCGCGCAACCAACTCTCGATCTGCGCGCGCAGCGGCGTCTGCATGATCTCTTCGCCCGTCACGACGACGCCGACCGATCGCGCATCCGCGGTCCGCGCGATCGCGACCATCGTGAGGAGGACGAAGGTGAGGTGCCGCATGCGACGACGAGACTATCTCACGACGAATGCAGCGTCTGTCTGTAACAAACTTACACAAAAACCGCGCCTACGCTCGCCGTGCGTAATTCACGGAATCCGCTCGAGTGTCGTCGGCTGACTGTCTTTGATCTCGATCGTCACCTTCTCGTCGTGGTTCGTATCCACGTTGACGAGGCGCACGACGTGCTTGCCCACGGGCTCGCGAATATCGATCGGCGTGTCACCGAGCTTCTTGTTGTCGAGATACACGGTTAGCACCGGATACGCGCGGACGACGAGTCGGCCAAACCGTTTCTCCGCGGCTGCGACTGCATGCGTCGACGCAGATCCCGCTGCCACACCAGCGTCGATCGGTGTCGGTGCCTGCGCAACCTGCGCGTCGACTCCCGCCATGGCTGCGTCTGGTGGTGCGACCGTCGCGAGCGTGGCGGCACTACCGCTTCCGCCCGAGCCAACAACCGCGGAGGGTGCCTGGCTGGACTTCTTCGATGACGTCAGTGCCGAGACGATCCCGAACGCGAGCACTCCGCTCGCGAGCGTGATCGCCGCGACCATCCCGATCTTCGCCGCCTTGCCGAGACCCGGTTGGGCCGGCTGATCGAGCGTTCCCGTCCGAGCCTGCATCATCGAGCTGAGGCTCGGCGCCGCTCCGGCGGTCGCCGCTTGGGCCGCACTCGGCGGTCGTTGACCCGCACTGCCGTCGGGGATCGTCACGCGATCCGCCGCGCTCGGGGGCGTGTTGCCCGACGAGGATCGCAGCCGCTGCAGGCTCTGCCGGACCGGTGCATGTTGCGGGAACCGCTCGGCGAGGATGCGCGTCAGTGCCTCGCGCCCGTTCTTGGGAGCATCCGCACATTCGAGCAGGTCCTGGATCGCACTCTCGGCGGTCGCGTAGCGCGCCGGCAGATCGCGCTCGAGCAGCTTCATCACCACGCGCTCGAGATCTTTCGGCACATCGCCACGGAGCGAGCGAGGCCGCGGTACTTGACCGAACAGCACGGCCGCCAACGTCGAGCGCGTGTCCTCGCCGACGAACAGCCGGCGTCCGATCAACATCTCCCAGAGCATGATCCCGACCGCAAACAGATCGCTGCGGCCATCGAGTGACTGACCGTTCGCTTGCTCCGGGCTCATGTAGGCGGGCTTGCCCTTGATGAACACCGACGCGGTCGCTTCGCTGGCGGACTTGGCCTTCGCGATGCCGAAGTCGGAGACCTTGACCGAGCCCTCCCACGACAGCAGCACGTTGTGCGGCGAAACATCGCGGTGGATCACACCGCGCACGTCGTTGCCGACCGGCAGATCGTGCGCGTGGCCGAGGCCCCGCAAGACCTCGCTGATCACGAAGATCACGACGGGAATCGGCAACAGACCCGAAGACACGAGCGTGTCGAGGTCCTTGCCTTCGACCAGCTCCATGACGAGGAACAGCCGTTGTTCGGCGTCTCGATCGAAGTCGACGACCGACACGATATTCGGATGCACCAGCCGCGAGCTGATCTTCGCCTCCGCGATGAACATCTGCGCGAACGACGGATTGTCGGAGAAGCCGGGGAGCACCCGCTTGATCGCGACGCGACGGGAGAAACCCTCGGCCCCGATCGTGGAGCCGAGGAAGACCTCGGCCATCCCACCGCCGCCAAGACGCGTGTCGAGGCGATATTTCCCCGAGTTCCCGAGCAAACCTACGACATCATAGACCGGGGCTGCCCTTACCTATACTCGAACGCGCCGATATCACGCCGCGCACCCTGTGGGCGTACGGTGCCCTCGTAGTCCAGCGGCGCGGTGGCGCCCGGATCGCCGGCATCGATCGCGGGGCTTCCGGTGACGAGATGGAAGTCCTGGTTCGCCGGGTCCGCGAGCATCGGATCGATCCCCACCATGTTGTTGGTGCCCAAGGGACCGGTGTGTTGGGGGAACAGCAGACTGTAGTGAAACTCTGCGCCACCGGTGAACGTGTTGGCGGTCGTCAGGATTCGAGGGTTGTAGAAGATGCTGTTGGTCACGACGAACCGAACCGGGCCGTTTCCCGAGTACCAGGACCAATCGAGGAGCGTCGAGAAGTCGATCGTCCCGGTGCCGCTCGGGTCGGAGCCAATCGCCGCATACATCGGGGTCGAACCGAACGTCAGGCTGTTCGTCATGTGGAGCACCGATGAGTTGCCAAGGCTGATCGCAGGCTCGCCACCCTCGAACCAGCTGCGGTCGACCGACACCGCGGTGCCGCGATTGGCGGTCGCGCCGTTACTATTCGCCAGCTCGCCGCTCGCGTAGATCGCTTCACCGCCGCTGCCGGTGATCTTGAACTTCGAGCGTTTGATGTCGAGCGTGCACGGATTCGCCTGGATCGCGAACGGGCCCGAGCTCGTCGTTCCGGTCGTATCGAAGCTGACGCGATCGAGATCGAACGTCGGCATCGGCGCGCCGACGCTTGCGGGTACGCAGTAGAGGCCGCCATCGCCCAGAAAAGACAGATCGCGAATCTTGATCGTCGCCGAGCCAGTGATGGCCAGCGTGCTCGTCATCGTCGCACCGGCACCGTAGACCGTGATCGGCTGACTGCCGGTGAGCGCGATCGTCGTCGGATACGTGCCACTCGCCATCTTGACGATGTTCTTGGTCGCGCCGACGAGCATGAACGCCTTGCCGAGTGCACAAGCATCGAGCTTCGTGCAGGCGTTGTTCTGGGTGCCTGAGGGTGATGCGTACACGACGGAGCTCTCGGTGACGCACGTCCCACCTGCGAGATCGCACACGCCGCTGTCGCATTCGGTATCGGCGGTGCAAGCGCGACACATCTTGGTCATCGCGTCGCACACCGGTGCGTCGGCCGCGCACTGGCTCGACGCCAGACAACCGACGCACGCACCGGTCGCCGAATTACAGTGAGTCATCGCCGGGTACGCCGAACAGTCCGGATCTGCCGTGCAGGTCACGCAGCTCTGCGTCTCGGGTGCACAGCGCGGGAGCTCCGGCGTACACGCGCTCGGCCCATCGCACGCAACGCACGTCCCCATCACGCAATAAGGTTTGGTCGCGTCCGTGCACTGATCGGCCGTCGAGCACGATTGCTCGCCGGACTTCGATGAATTCGCGCACGCCGCAAAGAGCCCGACCGCCACGACAATGGACCATCTCATCGCCGCGATCTTGGCACCGGCCGCCGGAGACGTAAAGCTTCTAGATCGCGACGAAGGAGTGTGCGCGATCCACACCTCGCGCCGCGAAATACTGCCGTGCCGCTGCGAGGTGGAGCGAGAACACGAACTCCGCTTCGAGTCCGCCCGGACCGAACACGATCCCGCGTTCCTGCGTCTCGGCGTTCGGAAGCGCGGGCGGCAGCGCTTCGGCGACCAGCTCCGCGGCGACGCCGAACAGCAGCAAGCGATTCGGATGCGGTTGGCTCGACGAGAACCACATCGCTTCGACGCGCGCCGCGTCGATCACGACGCCTGTCTCCTCGCGGATCTCGCGCGCGCAACCTTGTTGCCACGTCTCGGTCTCCTCGAGAAAGCCTCCCGGCAAGGCGAGCTTGCCGACTCCAGGCGGAATCGCGCGGCGTACGACGAGGAGGCCCGTGCGGTCGCCGGCGCGGATCGGCACGAGGCCGACCGAGACCGGGATCGGGTTTGCCCAGATCTCCATCTGGCAGCCGGTGCACTTGCGCGGATACGCCAGCGGCTCGGCGAACTTGGTGCCGCAGTAGTTGCAGAACGCGTCGCGGATCTTCATCGCGGGATCAGCGAGCTGTGCCCGCGCTCGCGCATGTTGTGACGCCACGCCTCGATCAATTTCACGAACGCGTCCGCGAGCTCGGGGTCGAACTGCGTGCCGGCGCAGCGTTCGATCTCGCTGATCGCGACCTCGTGACTGAGGGCGCGGCGATACGCGCGATCGGAGGTCATCGCGTCGTAGGCATCGGCCACCGCGACGATCCGGCCGACGAGCGGGATGTTTTGGCCGGACAGGCCGCGTGGATAGCCGCCGCCATCGAACCATTCGTGATGACACCAGCAGCCATCGATCAGGCCGTGCAGACAAGGCACGGGCTCGAGGATGCGCTTGCCCTTTTCGGGATGCTGGCGAAACACCGCGACCTCTTCGGGGGTCAGCTTGCCGGGCTTGTTGAGCATGTCGTAACGAACGCCGATCTTACCGACGTCGTGCATCACGCCGGCCTGCACGATCCGGCGGACCTCCGGCTCCGCGACCGTCAGGCCGCGCGCGAGGATCTCCGAATACACGGCGACGCGCTCGGAGTGGCCGCGCGTATACATGTCGCTCTCTTCGAGCGCTTGCGCGAAGCCGGCGACGGTCTGCTGGAACATCTCTTCGAGGGATTGATTCGCGGTGGTGAGGCTGTCGTTCGCCCCACGCAACTCGCCGTAGAGTCGCGCGTTGTCGATCGCGCTGGCAGCGCGCGACGCGAGCACCGCGATCATCTTGCGATGACCCTCGTCGAACTTCTTGCCGGCGGTGAACGAGAAGACATTCAGCACGCCGACCATGTCGCCGCGAACTTGCAGCGGCACCGCGACAAACGACGCGAGGTCCGCCGGCGCCGAGTGCTCGGTGAAGAACCGCGACGCCTTGCCGCCGTGCGCGACGATCGGTAGGCCCTGCGCGAACTGCTCGGTGAGCACGCCGAACGCCGGTGACGGCAGAGGAGGTGGCCCACTGTCGGCGGCGACGATCTTGATGCGCTCTTCGTAGTGACCCGACCGCGGATCGCGAAGATGCAAGGTCGCGACATCCGCCTTGACCTCGTCGATCGCGGCGCGCAGCACGACGTCGAGGATGTGCGAGATGTCGTGCGATAGCGCGATCGCCTCGGAGACTTTATAGATCGTGAGGGCCTCGCGCAGCCGGATGTTCTCCGCCTGGAGCCGCTGCCGATACAGCGCGCGCTCGACGACGTGGATCACCTCTTCCACCTTGAACGGCTTCAGCAGGTAGTCGTAGGCGCCCTTCTTCATCGCCTCGATCGCGGTCTCGACCGTACCAAAGCCGGTCATCAGGACCGTCAGTACGCCGAGCCGCTCGGCTTCGATCTTCTCGAGCAGCTGCAGTCCCGACAGCCGCGGCATCTTGAGATCCGTGATCAGCAGATCGTACGGATGCAGCCGGAGCTCGGTGAGCGCCTTCTCGCCGTCCTCGACCGTATGAACCGAGAACCCCTCGAGCGCGAGGAACTCGGCGAGGATCTCGCGAATGACACGCTCGTCATCGACGACGAGGATCCGCGCGCCTTCGACCTCGCGG
>JAQBQF010000078.1 GCA_028287115.1 Myxococcales bacterium | reverse complement strand
CGCACAAGTTCACGCTCGGCCAGCATCGCGGGCTCGGCAACCTGACCACGCAGGACAAGCTCTACGTCACCGGGATCGATCCCGCGCGCGGAGAAGTTCGCGTGGGCCCGCGCAGCGCCGCCGAGCGCACCGAGCTCGTCCTTCGCGATCTGCGCTGGCTCGCGACGCCGCAGACCGCACTCTCGGCGCACGTCCAGGTCCGCCATCGCGGAACGCCGATCGCCGCCGAGATCACGATCTCCGGCGTCACCGCGACGCTGCGGCTTTCGGAACCTACCGTCGCGGCACCCGGACAGGCCGCCGTGCTCTACGCCAACGATCGCGTGCTCGCGGGCGGCTGGATCGAGCGCTGATCAGCTCCTAGCCGAGCAGCACGCGAACTTCGGGCAGCGCCGCGTACGCTGCGCGCCATTCCGGGTCGACGAGGCCGGCCAGCTTGCGCTCGACCTCCGCGCGGCCGCGAGCCTTGACCCGGCGGGCGCGGTCGTCGGCGCCCGCTTTGAACAAGACCTCGATGCAATTCGCGTAGACCTCCTCGTCGGAGCCTTCGACATAGCGCTGTCGATCGAGTGCGGCGAGCGCGTGGTGAACGAGGCCGCCGGCGGCGCCGAGCTGACCGCCCCGCGGATCTCGCGCGAGTGCCACGGCATGGCGAGCGAGTCCCTGGATCTCGTAGCCGACGAGTGTTGCGCTCCGTGCGATCGCGGTTCCGTCGGCAGCATCGGCCGCCGCGGCATCGAGGTCATTGACCCTCAGGTAGGCACCTGCACGCGAGATCAGCGCGTTGGCCTCGAGGTAACGCGCGCCGAGGCGGCGGGCCTCTGCGAGTGCCTCGTCGATCATCAACAGGCCGTTCGCGTGGTCGCCGCGACGGGTCTCGCACAGCCCCGCATAGATCAAGCAATCGGCGCGACTCCAGCGCGATGCCGTGCGACCGAGGACCTCCAAGGCGTCCGCAAACGTTGCCGCAGCCAGATCGAAGAGGCCGACCTCGAACAGGATGATGCCGGCGACGGACAACCCATCACCTTCGCGGGCGCGATCGCCGTAGCGCCTGCACAGCTCGAGCGAGCGATGCGCGGAAGCCATCGCATCGGTGAAGTTGCCGAGACACATCTCGATGATCGCGACATGGTTCGTGACGACGCGCTCGAGCCACGGATCTCCCGTCTTCGCGATCCTCGCGATCACCGGTTGGTACGCGGCGCGCGCGGCTTCGTAGTGCGCGCGCATCAGGTGAATCCGCCCGGCCCCGACCATTGCTTGCATTTCTTGCGAGGCGGCGCCTTCGCGCGCGAAGAGCTCGCGTGCCGCCGCGACGACCTCGAGTGCCTGATCGAAGGATCCGAGCCGCTCGAGAATCTCGCCCCGCACCCGAAGCGCCTCGCCATGTAGCAATCGATCAGCGATCGCAATCGCGTGGTCTTCGGCGACGACCGTCGCGATGTTGGCGGCCGCGTAATCGCCGAAGCGCAACAGCCGCGAAGCCCGACGAATCGCCACGTCCGCGAGCCGCCGCGGATCGCCTTCGGCAAGGTGCTGCAGCTCGTCGAGATCTCCGTTGTCCGAGGCGAGATCGCCTTGGAGCCGATGCGCTTCCTCGCGGCCCGCGAGTGCCGCACGCCGCCGCGCACGCGAGGTCGCGGTCGGCGGAGAGGCCCCGAGCTGTCGCTCGAGCAGCAGCGTGCGCGAGAAGTGTGCGACCGCCTCGTCGGCATCGGAGGCAGCGGCCGCGAGCCTTCCCGCGCGCAGCCAGAACGCGGCCGCACCTGCAATCTCTCCACCGCGCTCGAGATGGTCCGCGATCATCGCGGATGGCTCCTCGCGGCCGGCGAGGAAACGCGATGCGAGCAAGCGACCGACCTGCGCATGGCCCTCGCGCAGCGCACGCGGCGAGAGCGTCTCGTAGACCACTTCGCGCACCAGCCCGCGCGCAAATTCCAACTCGCCTTCGCTTCCGGGTGCGGTGGACTGGGGCCCGACGAGGAACCCGGCGCTAGCGAGCTCGTCGAGCTCGATCGCCAGCGATGGTTCGCCGAGGAGCTCTTCGAGCAAGCGAGCGCGCGCCGTGCGTCCAAGCACCGCGGCAAAGCGCAGCGCGGCCTTGGCCTTTGGCGAGAGTCGGTCGATCCGGGCCTCGACCACGTCGCGTGCGCTCGCCGGCACGTCATCGCCGGCCTCGCGGACCGCCTGGGCAAGCTCCTCGATGAACAGCGGATTGCCACCGGCGCGCGCGATCACGGCTGCGATGTTGAGCGGCGTCGCGGCGTCGCCGAGCCGATCCGCGATCAGCGCGCGCAACTCGCCGCCAACGAGATCGCCGACGACGATCTTGGCCTCGACCGCGGGCCACGGCGGTCCTTCCGGCCGCGACGTGAGCACGAGCAGCTCCGCGCTCTGCGCCGGAACCGCGAGCGTGTGGCGCAACACCTCGAGGCTCGCCCCATCGGCGAGGTGAAGATCCTCGATCACCGTCAGCAGCGGACGCGATCGATCGCTCATCGCGATGCGAAACGCTGCCATGCCGGCGGAGATCCGCGGCCGCAGGTCCGCGACCTCCGGCATGCCGACCCCGACTCCATCGCGCAGCTCCATGGCGCGATCGAGATCCGTCGCGATCGCACGCGCACGATCAGGGGGCACGCCCGCTTCGCTCATCAGATGGAGCAACCGATGTGTGAGCTGCGCGCGCGCCGATCGCCCGTGCAGCGGCGGTAACCCGAGTGCAGCGTGGTAGAGATCGATCACGAGCGAGAACGGCGAGTGTCGTCCCGCCGGATTCGCCGCAGTCACGACGATGCGCAGCGGCGATCCGGCGAGCTTGCGACGCGCGATGAGCTCCGCGACCAACCGGCTCTTCCCGGTGCCTGCGCCTCCCTGGATCATCACGCCGAGACGGCGGTCCGCGGCGATCGCGCGTTGCAGCCACACGTCGAGCTCTGCGAGCTGCACGGTGCGGCCCACGAGCTTGCCTCGCGTCTCGAGTCGCGCGCGGTCGCGCTCGTCGAAGCTGCGCGGCCCGATCACCTCGATGACCTTGCTGCGGCGAGCGAGTGCGTCGGGCGCGGCGATCTCGCGCAGCGAGTACAGGCCGCTCGTGATCCGTCCCGCGGTTCCGACGAACAGCGGTCGATCGGGCGTGGCATGTCGCGCGAGCACGCGCGCTTCATCGGTCGCGTCGGCAGGGACCTGAGCCCCGCCATCGCCCGAGGTCGTCGCTACACCAGCGCGCGCACCGATCGGCAGCTGCGGCACCGCACCCACGAGCCCGCCGGCAACGCGCGCGATCGCCGCGGCGTCGAGGGCCCAGCCCATCGCGATCGCGACATCGTCTTCTCCGGCGACCTCGAGCCCGAATGCGACGAGCAGCGCGTCTTCGTCGATCTCGAGCACGACGCCGCCACGTTGATAGGCGAGCTCGCCGAGACTGCGCGCGATCGGCCGGAGGACCGCCTCGTCCGCACCATCGAGCAGACCTGCGACCACCACGGTGCGACGGCGCTCTGCGACGGCACCGAGCGCCATGGCCCCCAGATCATCGTCGATCGGCTCCTCGATCACCGGCTCGATCTCCGGTCCGGGCTCTTCGACCTCGAGGTCGCCGGTCGCTCCCATCGGAGGATCGAAGCCGTGCTGCGTCGCCTCGTCATCGAACCGCAGCGCCGAGGGCGCGGCACCCGGCCCGAGCACGATCGGTTGATAGGACCAACTCGGCTGTGCCGTCGCCTCGGGCTCCGGGGTCGAGGAGGGCGCATCGGGCGGCAGGTGGTCGGCGAGCTTCGCGACACCCTCGACCGTCACCTCGTGCCCGAACGTTGCCGGCGTGGTCGCGGTGCGATCGGTTGGGAACCGATGCGGGGTCGTCGCCGTCGCTTCGGCCGCAAAGCGATGCGGGGTCGTCGCGGTCGCCGTCGGATCGCGATCGCCAAACCGCTGCGGCGGATCGAGATCGCGTTCGCTATACCGCGAAGCAGGCGCGTTCAGATCGCGCTCGCTGTAACGAGATGCGGGCGCGTCGAGATCACGCTCACTGGGTCGAGCGGGCGGCGCGACGCCGGCGGGCCGAGCGATCGGTGTGACGAGCCCGCGCTCGCTGGGTCGAGAGGACGGCGCGACGTCGGCGGGCCGCGCGAGTGGTGGGACAAGCCCGCGCTCGCTGGGTCGAGCGGGCGGCGCGACCTGGCGGGGCGCCGCGATCTCCCGCTCGCTGTAACGACTCGCCGGCGACGACGCCGCGGAATCGCCGGATGCGGATGCACCGCGATCGAACAGCGAGACCGTCGGCTCGATCGGCGCGGGCACTTCGTTTGCAAAGCCCGGGGTGCCCGCACCGAAATCTCGCGCGGGCGGTTGCGACCTGGCGGAGTCGCGCGGTTTCGAGTCTCCGGACTTCGGCTGCACGCTGATCGACGTCGAGTCACGTTCCCACAGGACCGGGCGCTTGTCGGCGAGCGCATCGAGCTCCGCAAGCCACGCGGCGAGGGCGCGCGCACCACCGGCGAGCGCCGTCCGCGTACATGCCGCGATCAGATCCGCGGAGGTGCCGCGTGCCGAGGGCTCGCGCGACAGCGCCGTCGCGACCGCATCGACGATCTCCCGCGGGACGTCCGGGTTCATCCGATCGATCCGCGGCGGGTTGGTCTTGCGGACCGCCTCGAGGATCGCCTTGATGTCGCTACCGCGAAACAACTGCAACCCGGTGAACAGCTCCCACGCGATGATGCCGAGCGCGAACACGTCGGCCGCGGCGGTTGGCGGATCACCACGCGTCTGCTCGGGCGCCATGTAGCGCGGCTTACCCCGCAGGCGCCGGCGCTCGAGCGCCGAGGCAAACGACGCCCGCGCGATTCCAAAATCCAAGATCTTCACGTAGCCGTCGGTCGACAACATGACGTTCGAGGGCGAGACGTCGCAGTGGACGATCCCGAGCGTGCCGCCGTAGCCGTCGGTCTTGCGGTGCGCGTAGTCGAGGCCGGCCGCCGTCTCCGCGATGATGTACGCGGCGACCGGAATCGGACACAGCCGCTCGCGCGAGACCGCTTGGGTCATTGCGGCCCGCAGGTCGCGGCCCTCGATCAGCTCCATCGCGAGGAACAGCTCGCCATCTGCTTTGCCGAAATCGAACACCTGGACGATGTTGCGATGCGTCAGCTCGACGGCGATTCGCGCTTCGTCGATGAAGCTCCGGATGAATCGGGCGTCGCGCGCGGAGTGCGGCAAGATCCGCTTGAGCGCCTGGATCTTCTCGAACCCGGCAATCCCGACGGTCTTGACCTTATAGACCTCGGCCATCCCGCCCTGCGCGATCTTCTCGAGGACGTGATACTTCCCGAAACGCTCGCGCAGCGCTTCCACTCCGCCGAGGGTATCATGCAACGGCGTGGCCGATTACTCAGAGCTCGAGTCCGTTCTCGGCTACCGGTTTAAAGACCGGGCGCTGCTCGACCAGGCTCTGCGCCACGCGAGCTGGTGCAACGAGCAAACCGCCGCCCGTCTCGAGGATAACGAGCGCTTCGAGTTTCTCGGAGACGCGGTGCTCGATCTGGTCGTCGGTCACCGCTTGATGACGCGCTATCCGCAACTCCGGGAAGGCGAGCTCAGCGTCACGCGCGCGCAGGTCGTCAGCGAGACCGGGCTGTCCGAGGTCGCCGCGCAGCTCGGCATCGGTCAGTGGATCATGCTGGGCAAAGGCGAAGAGAAATCCGGCGGCCGCGCCAAGGCGTCGATCCTCGCCGATGCGTTCGAGGCGCTGCTCGCGGCGGTCTACCTCGACGGAGGCTTCGAGGCGGCGCAGATGATGGTGGTCCGGCTGCTCGCGCATCGGATCGAGACCGTCGAGTTCAAGGGCTTCTACGACTTCAAGACGCGCCTCCAGGAGCTCGCGCAGGCTCGCCTCAAAGCGACGCCGACCTATCACGTCGTGCAAGAGCTCGGGCCCGATCACGACAAGCGGTTCGTCGTCGCCGTGAGCCTTGGCACCGATGAGTGGGCGCGTGCGGTCGGCAAGTCGAAGAAAGAAGCCGAGCAGATGGCCGCCGCCGAGGCGCACTTTCGCCTCG
>JAQBQF010000077.1 GCA_028287115.1 Myxococcales bacterium | reverse complement strand
ATCCTCGACGCGACACTGCTCCTCAAGCTCCCCGATGCGAACGACTTTCCGACGGGCCCCGCGATGATGCTCAAGGGCCTGACCGTGCAGTACCTGTTGCGCCGGATGCGCGTCCCGCTGAAGCCCGGCGATCCGATCGTGTGGCATGCGGCGGCCGGCGGCGTCGGCCTGATCGCGTGCCAGTGGGCCAAGGCGCTCGGCCTCGAGCTGATCGCGACGGCGGGCTCCGCCGAGAAGTGCGAGCTCGCGCGCCGGCACGGCGCCGCGCACGTGATCAACTACCGCACCGAGGATGTCGTCGCGCGCGTTCGCGAGCTGACCGGCGGCCGTGGCGTGGAGGTCGTCTACGACTCGGTCGGCAAGGACACGTGGGAACGCTCGCTCGACTGCCTCGTGCCGCGCGGCCTGATGGTCAGCTTCGGCAACGCGTCCGGGCCGGTGCCACCGATCTCGCTGCTCCAGCTCGCGCACAAGGGCTCGCTCTACGTGACGCGCCCGACACTATTCACGTATCTGTCGAGCCGCGAGGCCGCCGAGCAGATGACGACCGAGCTGTTCGAGATGGTCACGAGCGGCAAGGTGAAGATCGCGATCGGCAAGCGCTACCCGCTCGAGGACGCGGCGCAGTCTCATCGCGATCTCGAAGCACGCGCGACCACCGGCTCTCTCATCCTCATCCCCTAGGCGTTCGGGTGGTCAGTCAGGTAGGTTCGTGCGATGCGAACCACACTGCTCTTGCTCCTCGTCCTCGCGGCATGCGGTAAGTCGAAGCCCTCCGGCGACCAAGCGTCGTCTTCGGATGAGCCCAAGCGCGTGTCGAACAAGGCACTGATCGCCGCACCGCTGTCGACGGTGACCAGCAAGGCCGGCACCATCGAGTTTACGATCGACCTGCCGGTCTCGCTGCTCAAGCCCGCGGAGCTCAGTGGCGTCAACGCGACATTCAACCCCAAGGACGAATGGCTCGACACCCCTTCGTTCACCGTGATGTTCAACGAATTCCCGATGTCGCCGGACGACGTCGGCGAGAAGCAGATCATCAGCGATGGCGGTGAGGAAGCCGCGAACCGCGTGATCGCGCGCGCCGAGAAGCTGCCGGACGGCGGCTACATCAACGTCGACCAACGCAAGGACGAGAAGTACCTGCGGCTCGAGGTGTGTCGCCCTCAGTCGGGCGGCAAGCTGTGTTGCAGCCTGCAGCAACGGGCCGACAAGCCGATCGAGGCGTTCAAAGACATGCTGCAGCTCGGCGAGAAGGCCTGCCGCTCGATGAAGGCGAAAAGCTAGCCGACGCCGAAGCCGATGCGCCCGAGCTGCCCGATCAGCACGTCGAGCGCGACCCGATGCTCGCCGCCTTCCGGGATGATCAGATCCGCCCACCGCTTCGTCGGCTCGACGTGCTCGATGTGCATCGGGCGCACGGTCGCGTAGTACTGATCGCGCACCGACTGGAACGTCCTGCCGCGCTGCTCGAGATCGCGACGGATCCGCCGCATCAGCCGGATGTCGGCATCGGTGTCGACATAGATCTTGATGTCCATCTGTTCGCGCAGCGCCGCGTCCGTGAATACGAGGATGCCTTCGACGATGATGATCGGCGCCGGAGCGACGTGCCTGGTCTCGGGCCGCCGCGTGTGCGTCGCGAAGTCATAGATCGGAATATCGATCGCGCGACCTGCGCGGAGCTCGTGCAGCTGCTCGACGAACAGCGACGTCTCGAGCGACGACGGATGATCGTAGTTGATCTTCGCGCGCTCCTCGAGCGGGAGGTGTGACTGGTCGCGGTAGTACGCATCGTGATCGATCGTCACGCAGCGCCCGTTCGGCATCGCCCTCTCGAGCTTGTGCGCGACGGTCGTCTTGCCGGAACCCGTGCCCCCGGCAATTCCTACGACGAGCGGACGTGCAGACATCGCCGGGGTGATCGCACGCGCGCGCGACTGCCGCAAGTCACACGGCCGAGATGGCCATATCCAAGAGCCCCAGCATGAACAAGGTCATCGTGCCTTTGAGGTGAACCACCGTACGCTGGCGAATGACCTCGAGCTTGCCGGTCGGGGTGCTCGATCCGAACATGTCGATCATCGTCTTGCGCAGCGCGGTCTCTGCGACTCTCGCGGCGGCGTCGCTGTGGGTGTCGGCGACGAACTCGAGGATCAGCCCATCGGCTTGCACGCGCACCCAGCTGTACACGTCGCTGCCGTTCGCGAGCCAGGGCGTGTTCCAGTCATCCTTCGGCCCACCCGTGACGACGATCGTGATCGATCGGTCGGTCGGGAGATCGAGGACGAGGTCACGCGTCCGACCCTGGGGACCGGCACCGTGAACCACCAGCGCGTGCACTGCTTCCGCGCCGAGGTCCGCGCGATTCGTCAGGTATGCCGTGTGATCGTCGATGAAATCGAGCCAGCCAAAGTTCTGTAGCTTGAAGATCCGTGGGCCATCCTGGAGCTGTTGCGCGGCGACGGTGTCGCCGAAACACTTCTCGACATCCGAGCGTTGCCAGCGGCCACGGGTCACGACGGTACCGTGTGCTCGGCTGGCGAGCGACGCCGATCCATAGACCACCCATTCCGATTGCGCGATCAGCGATCGCACGCACGGCGGGAACACTCGGCTGAACATCACGAAGATCGGTTGCCTGCCCGCGGTCTCGAGCAAATGCGCCGTCTGTGGCTGCGCGCGGAGCTCGCCGATCTGCGCGGTCACGATCATCTTCGTGTCCGCCGGCATTCGTTGGATCGCAGCCGCGGCTTCCGCGCGATACGTCTCCGCCGTGAGCGAGGGCTCGATCAGCGGCAGCACGGGAAGTGGCGGCTCCGGTGCGGGCGCCCCCCACGGATCGTTGGCGGCGAAGCCCGATGCCGAACCTGTCCTCTCGATCACCGCCTTTGCCGACGCGACCGCAGTCTTGGCGCCCGCGCGCACCTCCCACGCGACGAGACCACCCGCAACACCGACCAGCGCGATCGCGAAGGCGACGTACGGCCACCGCTTGCGCGTTCGCACGGTCGCCCCGGGCGTCGTCGCAACAGTGGGCGCCGAGCCCAGCGACGAAGCGGACGTCGCCGCAACAGTGGGCGCCAGCGCCAGAGACCTCGCCGGGGGTTCGCTGGGCGCATGGGTTATCGGTGGGGGAGCCGTCGCTGGGCGCATGCGCGCGGTAGCGGCCGGTCCGGGCGCCGAAGCGCCATCGATGGTCGCCGCACGAACGACCTCTAGCAGCGCGGAGGCGCTCGATGGGCGATTCTGCGCGCGCGTAGAAAGCGCGCGACGGACTTCGACATCGAGCGCTTCCGGCACGTGTGCGTGGTCGACGAGCGCCCGTGGCGAAAGGCGCGCCTCGGGATCGGCGAGGTTGTCCCAGGGCAACCGGCCGGCGAGCATTGCGTAAAGGATCACCGCGAGCTCGTAGAGGTCGGTCGCGACCGATGCCGGCTGCCCGAAAAACCGCTCGGGGGCCATGTACGCCGGCGTGCCGCGCACCGCACCTTCCTGCGTCGTCGTCGAGGCCGGTGCATCGAGCTCCTTCGCGATCCCGAAGTCGAGGAGCACGGCGTGCTTGCCGCCGACGATGAACACGTTCTCCGGCTTGAGGTCGCGGTGCACGAGTCCCTGCTCGTGAAGCGCCGACACCGCGTTACACATCTCGCCGAACAAATGCAGCGAATGCTCGACGGAGAGAGGGCCTTTTGCGATCAGGCTCGCGAGCGTGTCGCCATCGAGCCGTTCCATCGCGAGATAAGGCCTGCCATCAGGCAGCTCGCCCACCGCGAGCACTTTGACGACCGACGGATGCGCGATTCCCTTCAGCCGCTCGGCTTCTGCGATGAACTGTGCGCGCTCTTTTCCGGTGCCGACCAGGTCGCGGTGAAGCACTTTGAGTGCGACTCGCCGAGGTCCCCAGGTCGCGTCGTACACGATGCCGGAGCCGCCTTGCCCTAGCACGGCCTCTATCAAAAAGTCGCCGAGCGACTCGGGAACTGGCGCGGGATCCATGCGAGGGTGCCCTCACATTAACGCACTTAGTCGCGGCCCGCAGGTTGCTACTTTATCGGACGAGCGGAGGTCGCTAAATATGATTCGACTCGCACTGTCAGAAGACCACACCATCGTCCGATGGGCGCTCCGGGAAGCCCTGAGCAAAGCTGACGACATCGAGGTCGTCGGCGAGGCCGGCACGGCCGCAGAGACACTCGCCATGATCGCGAGCGTCAAACCGGATGTGCTGCTCCTGGACATCACCCTGCCCGATAAGTCCGGGTTCGATGTGCTCGCAGAGATGCGGCAGATCGAGACCGCGCCACTAGTCGTCGTGCTGACGTGGCACACCGAGCCGAGCTATGCGGCGCGCGCGATTGCCGCGGGCGCCCACGGCTACGTCAACAAGGCGGTAGATCCCAAAGAGCTGCTCGAAGCGATTCGAGCGGTAAGTCGCGGCGAACAAGTCATCCCCGCCGGCGTCGACCAGCTCTTGGCGTCTGGCGACGGTCACCCTGCAAGCGCGCTTACAGCACGCGAGCAACAGGTGATGGAGATGCTTGCTCGCGGTATGACAAACCGCGAGATCGCCGAGCACCTGGACATCAGCATCAAGACTGTCGATACGCATCGCGGTCACGTGCTGAAGAAGCTCGGGTTGCGCAACAACTCCGAGCTCACCAGATTTGCAGTCAAGCACGGGTACGTCGCGCTCTAAGGCCGCCTGGCCGGTTGTATCCACGCTTGCTTTCCGTCGTCACCTAGGACGACGGCGCGGATAAATCCGGCCTGCGGAATCGCGTGGCGTGCGGCCTTGCCCTTCACCGTGTCCACGAGCTTTCCGTTCTCGATCCACTGGATCGTGAACTGACCTGACTCGCTCGCGCTGACTTCAACGACCAGCTCCGAACCATCGACCTCCGCATGGTCGAGCGAGATCCCCGTGGTCGCGTAGAAGTGTCCCGCTGCGAGCGCCTCGAGGATCGCCTGCGGATCGCGCCGCGCTTTGACGACGACCCACGCGCCACCCGCTGGATACTTCGCACCCTTGTTGCCTTTGTAGTCGTGCGCATCGTCTGAAGCGACTCCCCACATCTCGACGCCGTGCGCGAGTGCCGTGTCCCAGATCGCCTCCATCGAGGGATGATCTCGATCGCCGAGCCCCCACTTCGCGAACTGCGCGTTGTAGATCTCGACCAGATGCGCACCGTGGTGCGAGAGCTCCGCGAGCAAGTCTCCGGTCATTCCCCAGAGCCACTGAGGATGATTGATCTGCACGACGCTTGTACCGAGCGCCTTGGCCGCGTTGAACGCCGCTAGATACATGTCGATCCGCTGGTGGCTCTTGCGTTCCGCCCACTCGAGCTTTCCGCCGGGCCGGCCGGTCACACCGAGCGCGTTGACGTGAATCCTGCAGCGCTTCCGCTTGTCGCCCTGGGGCTGACAGCCGGTCGGATTATGAGTGAGCTCGATCCCGGCGAGCACGATGAGGCCACTGGCCGGAGCGCTCACGGTGATCTGCCCGCGCGTGTCGCCCGCGACCTCGCTGACGCGGTTGTGATCGGTCAGCACGATGAAGTCGTAGTGGTGGTCCTCGTACCACTTGATCACGTGATCGATCGGCTCGCTGCTGTCTCCGGACGGCTTGGCGTGGACGTGCGTCGAACCCTTGAGCCAGACCTCCTCCGCGGGTACGACGGGCTCGGTGGCATCATCGGGAGCGTCGATGATCGGCAGCGGCGAGGAGTTCTGCCCATCGAGCGCGGGATCCTCGCCGGCGTCGAACACGGGCGGCGGCGGTGGAACCGGGAAGCCCGGATCGGCCTGCGGCGAGGTGGCGGCGCAGCCCCAAACCTCTGCGAGGACGACCGCTGCGAGGCGCACCGCCCGGGTCATGGCGTCGTCACCTCGTCGAGCGCCGCCGCTCCCGCCACCGTCACGTTCGAGACAACGCCCCACGCGAGTTTCTTCCACCGCGTGCGGAGTGCGAGGAACATCCCGAGATTGTCGGTCAGCATGCGGCGTTCGATCGGGCGCGTCGCCGCGAAGTCTTTGGTCTCGTTCGGATCGCCGACGAGGTCCCCGATGATCGGAACGCCGGCCTTGCCGACGCGCGCCTTCCAGCGGCCGATTCGCATCGCGTGCGCGTACTCGTACATCGAGGCGTAAGACGGCTTCGGCCAGCCGCGCCCGATGCCTTGCGCGATCGACTCGAGCGGCTCACCTTGCGCGGCATCGATGTTCGGTTGCCCGAGTGCCGCGAGGATCGTCGGCAGCACGTCGACACCCTCGGCGCCTTCGTCGACGATCGTCCCCGCCGGAAACCGCGCCGGATCGTGGACGAGCAGCGGTACGCGCGTCAGCGAATCGCGGAGCGAGCCGCCGTGTCCGCAGCGTACGTCTTCGAAGATCTCGTCGCCGTGATCGGCGGTAACGATCAGCATCGTCTGATCCCAGATGCCCCACGCCTTGAGCTGGTCGATGAACCGGCCGAGCTCGCGATCCTGATAGCTGATGTCGGAGTCGTAGATCGCGCGCAGGCGTTCGATCTCGGCAGCGGGCGGTGTGATGCCGCACCCCATCGAGTTCGGCTTGAAGCCGAGATCGGTCGGGCTCGCGAAGTCGACGAAGGGACCGCGATAGTTCGGCGAGTACAGATCGATCCACGGCTTGCGCGCGATCCACGGAAAGTGATTATCGATCGTACCGAGGAACAGAAACGCCGGTACGTCGCGATGCTTGCCGAGCTTGTCGAGCGCGGCATCGACGATCTGGTTGCCGTAGATGATCCCGGTCGAGGTCGGTTCGCGCATCATGTTGCGGAACTCTTTGAAGCCGCGCGCGTAGCCCCCATCTTCGTCGACGTACCCGTTGCCGGTCACGGCGATCGTATAGAGGCCGGCCGCGGCGACTCGGTCTGCGATGATGTCGAGCTTGCGGTTGATGAACGACACCCCGCCATCGCCCGCGAGCCGCACGCCATGAACTGCCGGATAGAGCCCGGTCCACACGCTCGAGTGACTCGTCTGCGATTCGTTGCCCTGCACGTAGTACTGGCGGAACACCGTGCTCGACTTCGCGAGCTCTTCCAGGATCGGAGTCTGCGCGCGCGCCCCCGGCGTGAACACCGGAACTTTGTCGGCGCGCAGCGCGTCCATCACCCACAAGATCACGAAGCGAGGCGGCTCGGAGGTCGGAAGCGGCGCCGGCGGGGGACCGTGCAACGTGATCTGCGGGTGGCTGATCCGCGCCTTGGGACAATCGCGCGTCGTGATCGTGAGGCGCGCGACCTTGCCGGCGATCGCGGACAAGTCGAGCCGCTTGGTGTCACCGTCGAGGATTCCGCCGGCGAGGCTGTCGTCACCCGCTCGCGCGGCGACCTCGATATGGCAGGCGCCGCTGACGTCTGCCACCAGATCGGCACCGTCGGGAATCGTCACGTACCAGCTGAGCGACGCGTTTTCCGCGAGCTCGATCGCGTCGACGGGCGGTGCGAACAGCGCACTGCCGCGCGGATCCTGGTCCGCGCGTGGATGGATCGATCCGATCCGGATCCACGAGAAGGCGACGTTGCCGCGGGCACCGCCGGTCTCGAACACGAGTTGGTTCTCGCCGGTCGCGAGCCGGCCTTTCGCGATCGGAAACTCGATCGTCTGCCAGCCCGCCTCTAGCGCGACGGTCGCCTGCTTCCCGCCGCTCCGGCCGTTGAGCTTCAAGGTGATCGCCTGCTTGTTCGCACCGTGGACGAGCGCGGTCACCTGCGTCGCGGTCTGCGCTTGCTCTTCGGTGAGCGGCACCTCGAGCGACGCGAGCCGGTCTGCGATCGCCGCACGCTCGCCATCGACCAGCCTTCCCAGCTGCCAGCGCGGCTGCGGCACGCTGAACCGCGTGTATCTCGCGAAGCCGATATCGCTCGCATCGAGCACGAGCTCGCCGTCGACCGCGCGGTGTGCCGCATGCCGATTATCGACCATCTTCCACACCGCGTGCTCGACGCGTACCGGTGGCAGGGGCGCCGCATCGACCGCCGCATCGGCATGTTGTACGACCTGCGCCGCATCGAGCGGCTTTGCCTCGTGCTTCGTCTTCTTGCTGCCGCAAGCGGCCAGCGCGAGCACCACCCAGGCGCAGCTACGTCTCACTCCCCTTGGGCTACCACGGCCGAGCCGTCCGCTCCACTTCCGACTAATCGTCGTGCGGAGCAACCCAGAACGTATCGGCGTGGAGCTCGGTCGGCTCGACTTCGCTCATCATGTCGCTGGTCGTCATCGGGGGCGCTTCAGGCGTGACCAGCGTTGTCGTCGGCCATTTCTTCTCGCGATGGGTCTCGAGAAGATCGCGCGTCGAGAGCTCCATGGACGTCGTCTCCGTCAGCTCGGGGAGCTCGGGAATCAACATCCGCTTCCAGCTCGCGACCTCCCGTGCACCATCGCGATAGTGCCTGCGCACGCTGTCGAGCGCGTGCCGCATCACACCCGCGCTCGGCCACCGCTCGTCGCGAGATCTCGACACCGCATGCAACACGATCTCGTCGAGCTCGGGTGTGCTGCCGCGGTGATACTTCGACGGTGGCGGTACGATGCCTTCGCGGATCTTCTGGATCACGTCGAAGTCCGTGTCCGCGCGGAACAACCGCTTGCCGGTGATCAGCTCCCACGCGACGACGCCGACGGAGAAGATATCGGCGCGGCGATCGACCGCCTTGCCCGCGAGCGCCTCGAGCGGCAGATACGCCAGCTTGCCTTTGACGAGCCCCGTGTTGGTCGTGAACTTCCCGCTGACCGCCTTGGCGACGCCGAAGTCGATGATCTTGAGGTGACCGTCGTCGGTGATGATCAGGTTCGAGGGCGATAGGTCGCGGTGCACGATCTCGAGCGGCTCGCCGTCGGCATCCGTGGCGTTACTCGCATAATCGAGGCCATCGAGGATCTCCGCGAGGATCGCGATCGCGACGCCGATCGGGGTCTGCATGCGCGTCGCGTGCGCGATCTTCGTCAGGTGAAGCAGGGACTGACCGCGCACGAGCTCCATCGCGATGAAGTACGTCGACCCGATCCGGCCGAGCTCGAGCATCCGCACGATGTTCGGGTGATTCAGCTCGGCAGCGAGCCGCGCCTCGCGCACGAAGTCTTCGATGAACTTCTTGTCATCGGCGAGCTGCGGCAGCAGGCGCTTGAGCGCGACCTCGCGAAGCACCCCACCACCGATGTCGAGGACCGCGCGATGGACCGTCGCCATGCCCCCGGCGCCGAGCTGCTCGTAGACCTCGTAGGGTCCGAACTTGTCGTACGCCACACCTCTATGTTCGCGGCGCCCCCAAGGCGGCGTCAATGTAGGTATGCGTCCCGGCGTTGCAAGGCGCCGACCAGAGTAGTCGACAGAGACGCTCTTTGAACGCAGAGCGGAACTGCGAGCAAAGGCGCAAGGGTCTGAAACGAGCGGACCGGCGGTCGCGGATCCTGCCGGATCTGATCGCGCCTTTTGCGTCTTTGCGGTTCTCCGTCCGAGAGGGCAGCTAACGCTTCGGGCCGTCGCCCTTGAGCTTCGCGAACGGGTTGTTCACGAAACCGGAGATGCCGTAACCAGGTGGCGGCTCCTCGGGCCGGCGATCCGCGGGACGATCGTCACGACGCGGACCGCGATCATCGCGACGCGGACCGCGGTCATCACGACGCGGACCTGGCCCCTGATCGCCACGCGGCGCATTGGCCTGACGTTGATCCGGACTCTGCGGTGGTAACTGCTCGCGCGGACCACGATCATCCCGCCGTGGCCCACGTGGGGCTCCTCCGCCGCCTCGGTTGTCCGCACGTGGACCGCGCTGATCATTGCGAGGCTGGTTGCCGCGATCACCCTGCGGAGGGCGCTGATCGCCGCCGCGGTTCTGACCGCCACCGCGATTCTGATCGCCACGATTCTGATCGCCACCGCGATACTGATCGCTCCGAGGTTGCTGATCGCCGCCGCGAGCCTGCTGATCGCCGCCGCGGTTGTGATCGCCGCCGCGAGCCTGCTGATCGCCGCTGCGATTCTGATCGCCGCCGCGATTGTGATCGCCACGATGCTGCTGGTCGCCACCGCGGTTGTGATCGCCTCGAGGTTGCTGCTCGCCGCGAGCTTGCTGATCGCCTTGTGGTTGCGGTCCGCGGTCACGCCACTGGCGCATCGGCCGCTGATCACCGGGCAGCTGATCGCCTTGCCGCGCCTCGCCCTGCACCTGATCGCCTTGCGGTTGCGGCCCCTGCTGCATCTGCCGCGGACCTTGGTCCTGCTGCGGCCGGCCGCCGCCGCGACCCCGGCCACCCCGTGGCCCGCGATCATCACGCGGCCCGCGATTGTCTTGGCGCTCGCCGCGCGGTTGCGCTTGCTGCGGCTTCTTCGCCGACAGGCCGATCCGCTTGCGCTGGGTGTCGACCTCGAGAACGCGCACGGTCAGCTTCTGGCCGACCTTGACGACCTCGCTCGGATCCTTGACGAACTGATCCGAGAGCTGCGAGACGTGGACCAGGCCGTCGTTGTGCACGCCGATGTCGACGAACGCGCCGAACGCCGTGACGTTCGTGACAATGCCCTCGAGCACCATGCCTTGCTTGAGATCTTCCATCGTCGTGACGTCGTCGCGGAACTTCGGAGGTGCGAACTCCTCGCGCGGATCGCGACCGGGTTTCGCGAGCTCGGCGGCGATGTCGCGCAGCGTCGGCTCGCCGACG
This sequence comes from Myxococcales bacterium, assembly GCA_028287115.1. Taxonomy (GTDB): domain Bacteria; phylum Myxococcota_A; class Polyangia; order Haliangiales; family Haliangiaceae; genus JABFXX01. The sequence continues at coordinate 10,795 of JAQBQF010000077.1, read as the reverse complement.
TCGCCGTCGACGTACTTCGAGAGATCGATCTTGTCGACGAGCTCCTGATTCCCGATCAGCTCGGGCAGCGGGACGCCGAGGTCGGACGACATCTTTTCGACCAGCGGATAGCGCTCGGGGTGCACCGCGGAGCGGTCGAGCGGGTTCTGCGCGCCGTTGATCCGCAAGAACCCGGCGGCTTGCTCGAACGCCTTCGGTCCGAGACCCGAGACCTCCATCAGCTGTGCACGTGAAGCGAACGCGCCGTTCGTATCGCGATGGATCACCAGCTTCTTCGCGAGCGACTTGCCGATACCGGCGACGTAACCGAGCAGCATCGCGCTCGCGGTGTTGAGCTCGACACCGACGTGATTGACGCAGCTCTCGACGACATCACCGAGCTTCTTCGACAACAGCGGCTGATGGACATCGTGCTGGTACTGGCCGACGCCGATCGACTTCGGCTCGATCTTGACGAGCTCCGCGAGCGGATCCTGAAGCCGCCGCGCGATCGAGATCGCACCGCGGATCGTCAGATCCAATTCCGGAAACTCTTCGCGCGCGATGTCCGATGCCGAGTACACGCTCGCGCCGGCCTCGTTGACCTGGAGGACGAACGGCGCGGGGGATTCCGGGCCTTCGCCCGTCGGCTCCACATTCGGCCGCGCTTCCGGGCCTTCGCCCGTCCGCTCCATATTGGGCCCTCCGCGCATGCCCGCGTCGGCGAGCGTCTTCTTGATGAACGCCTCTGCCTCGCGCCCACCGGTACCATTGCCGACGGCGATCGCGCGCGGCTTGTGCTCGCGCACGAACGCCAGGAAGTCGTCCTTGGCCTTCGCGAGCTGGGCATCTCCTTGCGACGTGTAGATCGTGACCGTGCCGAGGAACTTGCCGGTCGTGTCGATCGCGGCGCATTTGCAGCCGGTGCGCAGGCCCGGATCGACGCCGACGACCGCCTGCGGGCCGATCGGCGCGGCGAGCATCAGGTTCCGCAGGTTGCCCGCGAAGATCTCGACGGCCGCGGTATCCGAGCGCTGCTTGAGCTCGGAGCGCACGTCGTTCTCGACGCTCGGTGACAGCAAGCGCTTGAGCGCGTCGGCGGCCGCGAGCCTCAGCTGTGCAGCCCACGGCGACGTCTCGTCGAGCTTCGCGAGTCGCAGGATGCCGCCTTCGACCTTGTGCGCGTCAACCGAGACATGGCCGCGCAACACGCCCTCGGCTTCGCCGCGCCGGATCGCGAGGAACCGGTGCGAGGGAATCGCTTTGACCGCCTCTTTGAAGTGGTAGTACTGCTCGAACTTCGTCGGCTCGTTGTCCTTGCCCGGCACGACCTCGCTGACGAGCTCGCCGTGCTCGGCGAACTCGCGGCGCACGAACGCGCGAACCTCGGCCGTATCCGCGATCATTTCGGCGACGATGTCTCGCGCACCGGCGAGCGCGTCGTCCGCGGTCGCGACGTGCTCGCCGACGAATGCGGCGGCCTCGGCGCCCGGATCACCTTCAGCGCCTTGTCCGAGGATCTTTTGCGCGAGTGGCTCGAGCCCGCGATCGCGCGCGACGGAGGCACGCGTCTTGCGGCGCGGCCGGTACGGCGCGTAGAGATCTTCGAGCTCGGACTTGCCGGTCGCAGCCCGCAGCTTGGCCTCGAGCTCGGGGGTCAGCTTTCCTTGCTCGGCAACCGATGCGAGGATCGCCGCACGACGTTCTTCGAGCTCGACCAGGTACGAGCGCTTCTCTTCGATCGCTCGGATCTGAACTTCATCGAGCCCACCGGTGCGCTCTTTGCGATACCGCGCGATGAACGGCACGGTGTTGCCCTCATCGAGTAGCGCGACGACGGCAGCCACTCCCTTGCTCGGAAGCCCGAGCTCGGTGACGAGTGCAGGCACTGGATCGAAGTCCAGCTTGGGGGCATCCGGAGTCGCGTTGTCGTCGGTCATTGAAGCGTGCGACCGTAGCCGCGCCGGTCCCGTCGAGCAAGCGAGTTTCGGGCTCAGAATCGGCCGAGTGCCGGCACCGGATGCGGGGCGAATTCCTGGGTCGTGACCAGCTTTCCGGTCGCGTCGTACCCGAGGACGAGGGCCGCATCGGCGTGATACGCGCGCACGTGCCGTTCGACGTGAGCGGGGATCGGGGGCGGACACGGAGCTGGAGCCCTGAATCTGTCGCCGCGGTACTTGTCGCAGCCGCTGGTCCCCACCTGCTGTTCGAGCGTGCTCGAGCGCGTGGTTCGTCTCGCATACGTGATGACCAGCACCCGGTCCGGTAGGGCCCAGCGGTAGGAGACGCCATCCGTGAACCCGGTCGTCTCCGCCCCAAACGCGCGGCCGTCACTTGCTCGTGCGGCTTCGTCTAGCGTGTGGCCGATCTCACCACGTTGGTGTTCGATCCAGGTCGCCCATCGCTGCTCGGCATCCTTCGCGGTCGCCAGGACGTCGATCGGCGTGTCGGGGGTCGTGTCGATCACGTGGAACCCCGTGATCTGCAGAAGCCCACTGGTCCTCGAGGTCGCCTCGGCGATCTCGAGCGTCACGATGTGGGGTTTTCCGTCGAGGGATTCGAGGCCCGGATGCGGAAAGGCAGCGTCTGGGAGGCTGATGATGACCCGACCGCCGAGCTGGTAACCGCCGTTCGACACGATCACACCCGTCATCCGCGCGCTGATCGGCGGGTTGCTCTCGACCTGGATCTGATCCAGCACCTGCGTCGCGGTGCCGTGCGGCACGTACGCAGGGCGCGACTCCCGGCCGAGACCTCCGCAGGCCGCCACGAGGATCAGCCACCGCGAATTACGCATGATCGATGACTTCGACGTGCGACATGGGGCGATGTTCTATCGAAAGAGGTAATTTCTCGCCATGCCACTCGATTCTGCGCGCGAAGATCTGATTCGCCGGCTGCCGAAGGTCGAGCTTCACCTCCATATCGAGGGCACCCTCGAGCCGGAGATGATGTTCAGCCTCGCCCGCAAGCACGGTGTCACGCTGCCGTACTCGTCGGTCGACGCGGTTCGCGCCGCGTACAACTTCAGCGACCTCCAGTCGTTTCTCGACCTGTACTACGCGGGTTGCGACGTGCTGTGCGAACGCAGCGACTTCTACGCGCTCGCGATGGCGTACTTCACGCGCGCGCACGCGGACAACGTCGTGCACGCGGAGCTGTTCTTCGACCCCCAGACCCACACGCAACGCAACGTACCGATGGAGGCGATCATCGGTGGCCTGCGGGACGGTATGAACGATGCGCACAAGCGCTTCGGCATGTCGTCCGAGCTGATCCTCTGCTTCTTGCGACACCTCTCCGAAGAGAGCGCGTTCGAGACGCTCGAGATGGCGCTGCCGTTCCGTAGCGAGTTCGTCGGCGTTGGCCTCGACTCGGGCGAGCGCGACAATCCGCCGAGCAAGTTCGAGCGCGTGTTTGCCGCGGCGCGAGGTCACGGTCTGCATGTCGTCGCACACGCCGGCGAAGAAGGCCCGCCGGCTTACATCCGCGAAGCGCTCGATCTCCTCCACGCCGAGCGCATCGATCACGGCGTGCGGTGCGAGGAGGATCCGGCGCTGGTCGAGTATCTGGTCGCGAAGCGGATCGCGCTCACGATGTGCCCGCTCTCGAACCTCAAGCTGCGCGTCGTCAAAGACCTCCGCGAGCACAACCTCGCGCGCCTGTTGCGCCGCGATGTCGCGGTCACGATCAACAGCGACGACCCGGCCTACTTCGGCGGCTACATCGGCGAGAACTTCCGCCAAACCGCGGCGGCCCTCGATCTGACACGGGGCGAGATCATGCGGCTCGCGGAGAACGCGGTGAACGCGGCATTCCTACCCGAGGACACCAAGGTCGCGATGCTGGGAGCGGTCCACGCCGCCGCCGCCGCGCCGCACGGCTGAGTCGTCGGCGGGCTCATACAACAGACCGGTTGGCCGGTCGCCGGTCCGTCCGCCGGTCGATCTCGGTGACCGCGCCCGAGCGAGCGAAGTTCTTCTTCAAGTGAGGACGCCGTCCGCGATCGCGATCGCGCGCACGGTGTCGATCGTATCGGCCTCGGCCGCCGTCTTGTCATCGCGATAGCGCACGACGCGCGCGAACCTCAGCGCGAGACCGCCTGGATATTGCGTCGACCGCTGCACGTCGTTGAACGCGATCTCGGCGACGAGCTCCGGCTTGACGTAGACGATGTGTCCATCCCTATCGACCTCGCGCGCGAGGAATTGCGCGGTCTGCCACCGCAGCATCTCGTCGGTCATCCCCTTGAACGTCTTACCGAGCATCACGAAGTCGGCGCCATCACGCGCGCCCATGTGAATGTTCGAGAGATAACCCTTGCGGCGCCCGCTGCCCCACTCCGCTGCGAGCACGACGAGGTCGAGCCTGTGGACCCTCTTGATCTTGAGCCACGACGCGCCGCGACTACCGGCGTCGTACGGCGCGTCGATCGCCTTCGCCATCACCCCCTCGTGCCCGCTCGCGATCGCGCGCTCGTAGAATGCGGTCGCCTCCGCTGCATCCGAGGTCACGAGCCGCGGGACCGCGAGCTGTGGCGCGAGCTGGTCGAGGACCGCGACCCGGTGCTGCGCGGGCTCGGCGATCAGTGTCTGATCATCGACGAGCAACGTGTCGAACACGCTGAGTGTGAGCGGAAACTCCCCCGCGAGCGCGACACCGCTCTTGCCGAACCTGCGCATCGTGTCCTGAAACGGCCGCGGCCTGCCGCTCGGGCCGAACGAGATCGCTTCACCATCGAGGATCAGCCTCCGAGCCGGCAGTGCGGCGATGGCCGCCACGAGCTCCGGCGCGAACTGCGAGACGTCGTTGAGCCCGCGCGAGTACAGCCGCACGAGGTCCCCATCTTTGTGCGCCTGGAGGCGAAACCCATCGAGCTTGTGCTCGAGGATCGCCGGCCCGGCGAGCGTGAGGAGCGCAGATGCGGCGTCATCCGCCGTCTGTGCGAGCATCGGCAACACCGGCCGAAACACCGTCAGACCAAATCGCGACAGCCCCGCCGCGCCTTCCGCCATCGCCGCCGCTGCAACAACTCCGAGATCTCCCGCGAGCATGTATGCGCGCCGGACGTCGGCGGCCGGCAGCTGCGTCGCCTTCGCGACCGCTTCGACGACGATTCCCTCGAGCGCACCTTGCCGCAACTCGCCGACCGCGAGTGCAGCGAGAAATTTCTGTTCGCCGGCAGTCGCTAGCGCGAACAGCGCACCGAGTTGCTCCTTGCGGGCTTTTCCCGAGCCGGCACCGCCGAGCTCTGCGATCGCGGTGAATCGCCGATCGACATCACGGATCGACAGCGTCGGCGCGGCCGCAGCCGCTGAGTGATTTGCGACCTCGAACACCGTCGCGTATCCGACGCCTGTCTTCTGCGGAATCGCGCCTGCGAGATACCGCGCGCCGATCGCGTGCTCGTCCGGAGCCATCGCACGCAAGCACGCCGCGAGAAGCTCCACCTTCTTCAGGCGGCCCGCGCTCCCCGTCACCGAGGCGCTGGTCGAGACGAGCTCGGCGAGTAACACGCCCGACACCTTACCCAAAAAAAAGGGCCGCGCCCCGGGCAGGAGGCGCGGCCAAAAGCGAGGAGACTGCGATGCAGCGGCCTCGCCCAAAACGGGGGTCAGTGCGTGGCGACCTCGAGGGTCCACGCGTTGAACGTGCCGGTGTCTTGCACGGCGCCGTCTTCGACCTCGAGCGTCCAATCACCGGCGAGCGCGCCGTCGAAACCGGCCACCGTGAACGTTTGCTTGAGGTCATCAGCGCCACCGCCGGTGCGGTTGAAGATCACCTTCGAGGTCGTGCCGTGCGTCAGCGTCACCTTGAGGTCGCCGCGATACGTGTGCGTGACATCGGTGGTCACCTTGACGCCCGCGAGCGTGCCCGCGTCGGTCACGTGGATCGTCGAGGTCGCGCCGGTCGCGGAGTTGTCGGGAATCGCCGCGGCGGGCGACGCCGAGTACGTGTGCATCGTGCCCGTCTGCGTGCAGCTCGCAGGGTCGACCACGCACGGGTCGGTCGAGAGCGTCGGCACTTCCGCGGACACCGCCGTGCCGTACTCGGAGACGTACTTGTACGACAGGAACCCGTAACCGGCGCCGTACGGATTGTTCGCGCCGAAGCTCCACGTGTCCCACGAGTTCTTGAAGATCCAGAACCCTTTCTCTTTCTTTGGCTGACCGTGCGTGTCGAGCACCGGCTTGCCTTGTTCGTCGCGCATCGCAATCTCGAGATCGTCATCCCAGCCGACGATCAGGATCGCATGACCTTCGTGCTCGGCGAGCGACAGCGTCTTGTCCTTCGCATTTGGATACGTGACCGCGCCTTGCGCCCACAGCTCGCTCGAGATCGGCAGCTTCGAGAGGCGGTGGTTCCAGCTCTGGAAGAAGAACGTCATGCCGACGGCGACGGCGGTCTTCTTCGCAACCATGTGCGCTTTGATCGAGTTCGTGTTGATGTACTGCAGCGACGGCAGCTTGTACTTCTTCGCGGTCGCGGCAGCCGCCGGTGGCTCGCCGTTCGTGTAGCACTTCGTCGGCAAGCTCTCGCCGCCGGTGCATGCGGGGTCGTTCGCTGCCGTCCACGGGCTGATGTCGTACGGCCACACCGACTCATCGACGGTCCCGAACTTGACGACCATGTCGATGTTCGACTGCGCGCTCGAGCCTTCCGTATCGGGGAAGTCGCCGAGCTGATTCTTCACGGCCCACTGCATGTACTGCTCGGAGAAGTCGGGGTTGGGCATCCCGGCTTTGACGTAGAGGTTCTCGACCAGCGCGGTCGCCGCGAAGATCGAGCACACACCGCGGTGGCCCTGATTTCGAACGGGCGATTGCTCCGAGAGGAACAGCTTCGCCGGATAGATCGCATCGGCCTTGTTGTCGTCCGGCAGCGAGCCGTTCGAAGGCGCACCACCGAATACCGAGTCGCCGCCCGAGGTCGGAAACTCGTCGTCGTACGGCGAAGGGCCCGTGTCCGTACACGCGGCGGTGATCAACGGTAGAGCGATCGCTGCGTTCGCCAGGACCCTGCGCATTCCGACTGTAAGTGCGCGTCCCGTGCCAGGAAACCGTCAATCTAACTGGGCGAATTGCCTCGGCCAGCCGGCGGTCCGCAATCCCGGGCGCCGGCAAGCCGAGTTGCCGCCACGCAAAGCCGCGTGTCGGATGCGCTATTCGGGCATCTCCGCGAAGTACGCTGCGACCTCATCGCGTGCCTGGTCCAGCGCAGGGCCGCTCTCCGCTTCGCACGTCACGTGAAGGGTTCCCCAGCGTCGCGTGCCGGTCATCAGCTCGGCACGAGAACGGCGGCCATCGTTCCAAACAGTCCAGTCGACATCCCGGCCTCCGATCCGCGCGGGTACGAGCTGCGTGCGTGCTGGGTCGATCACCGCACGCGCGTCGATCTCGCTATCGCGAACCTTGCACCGGGCGCGTCCCGCTCGCGCTGAGACCAACTCGAATCTCGTGTCGTCGCCGATGCGCTTCCACCCGGCCCGCGTCGCAAATCTCGGCGGCGCTTCGAGCGGACGCATTGGACGCGTCGTGATCTGTACCGGCACCATCGTCGAACCAACGTGTCGCGCGAGGGCTGCCCATGCGGGCGCATCATCGAAACCCGGTTCGTCGACATAGAAAGCAACCAGCTCGACCGTACTCACCGAGGTCGCCGCGTACACGAGTGCGACGAGCTCGCGATCACGGACGCGAGGAGGCAGCCGTGGAACCAACGCGTACACGACCCATGGCTTCCGCACCGAGAGCCGCTCGACGCGCGCACACACGAGAGCGCCGATGGCTTTCGCGATCCGATCGCGAGGGTCATCAGATGGCAACATCGGAAGCTCGCGAGCCTCGATCGAGAACCGCGTGAGCCCCCATGCGAGCTCGCCGTGCTCGCCCGTGATGATCATCCCTTCAGGAAGTCGGACTGCGAGGTGCCCGTCGAGCAACGTCGTCTGCTCCGCCGATAGCGCGACCGTTTCCGCGGACGCGAGCCTCGTCGCAAGGCCGATCGCGACGGCGAAGAGTGCGCGCATCATTCGAGCATGAAGAAGCCGGCTGCGAAGTCGTCACGCCCATGTCGTGGACTGTCACGACTTGGTCAGCCGTGGCGATGACGACGACGTAGCGCTCCGGATCTCGAGGCCAGAGTTCTCGAGCTGAACCGGCGATTGCGAAGTCAGATGCGTACTGCGTAATCGACGTTCGGCGCCCTTGGAGTGCGCTCCAGGTCGTGATCGGGACCGCGCACGCGTGCGTGCTCAAGCGATCCTGTGCGGTGGTCTGCTGGGGTGACGACGACTTACGAAATCCCGCTGCCGCCGTAGTTCGACAAGCCGTTCGATAAACAACCAGAGACCGCCGTCGGGGTCGTGGCGCGCTTCGGTCTAACGTTTCGTTAGCTTGGTGCTCGTCTCGGCGGGACAACATTCGCCGACATGATCGAGCTTGACTAGGCGTGTACTGTCGGCTCATGCGGAAGCTGGTTTGGTGCGTGATTGCAGCGGGCGTATTGGTTGGTTGCAAGAACCGCCATGACGAAGATCAGGAGAAGCTCGATCGCGCAATCGAGCGCGCGGGTGGGATCGATCGCGCGGTTCACCATCCGTCGACCGCAGGCACTGCGACCGGCATGGACACGCGCCCCGGCATCCCCGAAGGGACACCTCTCCCGGGTGCACCAGAACATGTCGCACTCTCGGCCGAGGAAGCGAAAGCCGGCTGCGATAAGAGGGTCCGCTCTGCCTGCGGACAGCTCGCCGTCTATTACTCGATCGGTCTCTTCGTGGATAAGGATCGCAAGCGCGCAAGAGATCTCGCCAAGCCAGGTTGCGATGCACGCGACCCGCTCAGCTGTTACGCGCTCGGTGCGTTATACGAAACCGATCCCGATCATCCCGACGACAAGAAGGCCCTTGAGCTCTACGACACTGCGTGTAGCGGCGGCGCACCCGAAGGCTGCTCCGAGCTCGGCATGGTCTATGTCTCCGGACGGACGAGTGCGGGTCCAAGCGCGCAAAAGGCACTCGACTACCTCCACAAGGCGTGCGCAATTGGCGACAAGAATTCATGCCTGCAAATCGGCATGCTCCAAGGTTGCGTGACAAATCCCGAGAGCACGGATCCGATCTGCCGTCGGATGAACAAGAAGCAGTAGCGGCTGCCCCACCGTGTCTGCGTCACGAGAAACGAGGCCGAGATGGTGACGAGTGGCTTGACCTGGCGCACATGCCGATCCGTTACGGCTAATTCGACGATCTACATTGCAGAGTGCGCGAGCCCGCGAGCACGCGCACGGCGGAGTCTCTCGCGCTCGTGACTGACTCGGACGTGGGTGCTCGCACGAGCGTCCTGCTCACTTTATCTCGCTTGAGAGACCCCGCTCGTGCGCTTTGCTCGCTGTAGCGGCGACATCCTGCAAAGCCTCGGTATGTTCCGGGGCCGCCTGCACGTCGAGAACTGAAATTGAAGGCTCGCGATTGCATGCGAGATCAACGGCATCGATTCGCGCCACGCAGAAGGCGGATCGAGAGCGTGTGGCCAGCCGCATCGGCGATCGCGAAAATCAGCCGCGGTATCCAATCGACGTTCGGCACCGGATCGTCACGCGGGCGCTTCGTCAAAGCGAAGCAAGCCATGCCGCCGCCAGCCCGTGGTCAGTAACCACCCGGTTGCCTCTGCATTCGGCCGCGGCATCTCGACGAGCTCGCGCTTCCAGTCGGTAGTCACGTTGATCGGTCCTGCCCACCCGGTGAACCACGCCGCGCTCGAGTACGGGTCGATCCAGAACTTCGCGAATTTCTGTTCGGCGTTGTGATGCTTGCGGTTGAGCAGCACGTAGCGAAGCGCGTTGCGGACTTCCTTTGGACTCTTGAGTTGCCTGACGTGATAGCGCTGCGAGAACAGCTTGCCTGTACGCTTCAGCACGCGATTGAGCCTGCGTGCCGTACGAACCTCGAAGCCCTGAATGCCGCGTGCAAGTTGACGCTTGCTCTGCGCCTCGCAGATCAGATGGAGGTGATTCGAGAGCACGTTAAACTCCACGATCCGAAACCAGCTCTTGTGCGATTCCGCGATCGACTTGCGGATGATCTTCATCAGGTAGTCGCGCGCCAGCGATCCAACCCCTTCGACGATCCGCAGCGTGACGTGGACCGGAAACCGCGACGGCAAGTCCTCGCGCGAGTCATGCGAGACCGCACCCGGCTTCTTCTTCCGTCCCGCGCCAGGCCGCCATCCGCCATGCTTCCCGTCCGGTTTGCGAGCCCGGTCGAGTGATAGCTGAACGTGCTTTTTTCGCGTTCTCCGCAACATGATTTCCGCAGTGTTCTTGTACCTCACGGGTCTGACGTCCAAACGGGATACATCACAGCAAGGGGTGCAGATCACATAGATCCTTGACGCTGCTGCGGACGTGCCCCCGTTCTTTCGCAAACGGATCGGCGGTCTTCTCGACGCCTTTCAGAAGCTCGGCGCTGATTGACCGAGTCCAGCTCGCCGAGAAGTTCCAGCGGCTCCTGGACTCACCGACGATCGTGGCGAGCAACCGCGTTCGTGCATCGAACGAGCCCTTCGCCACACCCTTTGTTAGCCCGACCGGCTTGCCGTCGAACTCGTCGTAGGCGGCCTAGATGCGGCTTGCCCCGCATTTTTGAGAAGAGCCGAAGAACCGGAAGTCCTCGACTGCATCGACTGCGTCGATGATGGGCTCCGGAGGAGGTATCGAACCCCCGACCGGCAGTTAACTCGACAACGGCGAACGAACGAGCCGATGTCCAAATCGAGCTCGACCGGCCGAATAGAACGCGCGGCACGGCTGTGGA
>JAQBQF010000059.1 GCA_028287115.1 Myxococcales bacterium | reverse complement strand
CCGCCGAGCAGGACGAGCGGGATGACGAGCTTGCGCACGAGGCGGCGGTTGATCGAGATGTAGCCATCGGTCGCGCGGCCGAGCGCGCGGTCGAAGCCTGCACCGAGTCGGCCGAGCACGCCGCGGGGCTCGCGGCGCGGCCGGAGCAGCATCGCCGCGAGCGCGGGGCTCAGGGTCAGCGCGTTGAATGCGGAGATCAGGACCGAGATCGCGATCGTCAGTGCGAACTGTTGATACAGGCGGCCGGTGACGCCGCTCATGAATGCGACCGGGACGAACACCGCGACAAGGATCAGAGCGATCGCGATCACCGGACCCTGCACTTGCTTCATGGCGAGGCGCGTCGCCTCGCGTGGCGTATGGCCCTGCTCGATGTGATGCTCGACTGCCTCGACGACGACGATCGCGTCGTCGACGACGAGACCGATCGCGAGGACGAGGCCGAACAGCGATAGCGTGTTGACGGAGAACCCGAGTAACGGGAACAGCGCGAACGAGCCGATCAACGACACCGGCACGGTGAGCAGCGGGATCAGCGTCGCGCGCCAGCTGCGCAGGAACACGAACACGACGAGCACGACGAGCGCGATCGCCTCGAGTAACGTGACGACGATCTCGCGGATGCCGGCCTCCACGGGCCGCGTGGTGTCGAGTGAAACGTCGTAGGCGACGCCGGGAGGGAAGTGCGTCCGGGCCTCGTCGAGCGCGGCGCGCACCTGGGTCGCGACGTCGAGCGCGTTCGACTCGGGCGCCTGGAAGATGCCGATCACGGCGGCGGTCTTGCCGTCGAAGGTGCTCGACCGCTGGTAGCCGAGTGCGCCGAGCTCGACGCGCGCGACATCGCGCACGCGGATGATCGAACCGTCGGGCGTGGCGCGAACGATGATCGCGCCGAAGTCCTCCGGCTCGACGGCACGGCCCTGGGCCCGTACGGTATAGGTCAGCTCCTGGCCGGGCGCGGCGGGCTCGCCGCCGATCTGACCGGCGGGATTGACGGTGTTCTGCTGGCGGATCGCGGCCTGGACATCACCGACGGTCAGCGCATGCCGCGCGAGCAGATCGGGATCGAGCCAGATCCGCAGCGCGTAGTCGGCGGCGCCGAAGTTGCGAACGTCTCCGACGCCGCGGATGCGCGCGAGGGCATCGTTGATGTGGATGGACGCGTAGTTCGCGAGGAACGTCGAGTCGTACCGCCCGTCGGGCGAGTACAGCGAGATCACGAGCAGCGGGAACGCGAGCGACTTCTTGATGGTGACGCCGAATGCGCGGACGTCCTGCGGCAGGAACGGCTGCGCCTGGGCGAACCGGTTGTTGACGAGGACGTTCGCCGTGTCCAGGTCGGTGCCGACGTCGAACGTCACGGTCTGGCTCATCGTGCCGTCGTTGGCGTTCGTCGACTGGATGTACAGCATGTTGTCGACGCCGTTCATCTGCTGCTCGATCGGCGTCGCGACGGACTGCTCGATCGTGAACGCGTCGGCGCCGGTGTAGGACGTCGTCACGGTGATCTGCGGCGGCAGGATCTTCGGGAACTGCGACACGGGGAGGCCGGCGAGGGCGACGAGCCCGAGGAGGACCGTGCAGATCGCGATCACGATCGCGACGACGGGGCGGCGGATAAAGAATTCGGACATGGCTTAGCCCTTGGCTTGGAGGTTAGCGGGGTGCGGCTCGACCGCTGCGCCCTCGACGATGTGCGGAAGCCCCTCGATCACGATCTGCTCGCCGCCCGCGAGGCCGGCGCGCACCACGCGCATGCCGTCCTTGCTCGGACCGAGCTCGACGCGCTTGAACGAGACCTTGTTGTCGGCGCCGACGATGGCGACGGAGTACGTGCCCTGGACCGCGACGAGCGCGCGCTCGGGCACCACGATCACGCCCTTGCCGCTCGCGTCGGGGACACGGACCCGCGCGTACTCGCCGGGCCGCAGTCGGCCGTCGGGGTTCGGCACGAGGGCCTGCAGCTGTACCGTTCCGGTCGTCTGGTCGATGTCGCGACCGATCGCGACGAGCGCGGCGGACTGTGCGTACGTGCTGCCGTCGGCGAGCACGAGCTGCAGCTCGCCGGCGATCTCCGGGTGCGCGGACCACTCGGGGTGCTTGACGTACTCGACCTCGGAGATCCGGAAGTCGACGCGCATGGGATCGAGCTGCGAGACCGTGGTCAGCAGGGTCGGACCGTCCTGCCCGACCAGGTTGCCGGCGCGGACCTGCGCGATGCCGGCGATGCCGTCGATCGGCGAACGCAGCGTCGTGTAACGCAGATCGAGCGATGCATGCGCGGTGTCGGCCTGGCCGGCGTGCACGAGCGCATCGGCCTCGCGCACCGCCGCCTCGGCGTTGTCGAGGTCCTGGCGCGAGATCACGCCTGCCTGACGCAGGTTGCGGCTGCGCTCGGCCTCGACGCGGGCGCGATCGAGCGCCACACGCGCGCGCATGAGGTTCGCGGCCGCGGCGGCGCCGCTCGCGGCGTACTCGGCGGGCTCGATGCGGAACAGCACGTCGCCGCTCTTCACGCGCGCGCCGTCCTTGTACGCCTGGCTCGTCAGGTAGCCGCGCACGCGGGCGCGCACCTCGACGTTCACGTAGCCATCGAGCGAGCCAACGGCCTCGAAGTACAGTGAGAGGTCACGGCGTTCCGAGGTGACGACGCCGACGGGGATTCGGCCTTGCGGCGGACCCGCGGGCGCGGTCTGCGCCTCGCTGCACGCCGCGACGAACATGATGAGGGCGATGGTCTTCAAAACACACACTCCGCGTTAGCGAGCAGAGCGCCGGCCCGCGCTCGTGCTACCTGGAAGTCGGCGGCCGCGAGCTCGATCTCTGCGCCGCGCAACGCCTGCGCCGACGTCACCAGATCGAGGCTCGTGCCGAGGCCGGCCGCATACGCTTGGCGAATCCGCTGATCGACCTGCGCCGCGAGGTCGCGGCGGCGGCGCCCGATGTCGCGGCTCTGGGTCGCGACGCCGACGGCGCGGTCGGCGCGCGCGGCGTCGATCAGTGCAGCGACGCGGATCTTGTCGAGCTCCGCCCGTGCCTCGGCGAGCTCGGCCTTGGCCTTGCGCTTGGCGCCGTAACGCGCGCCGCCGTCGTACAACGGCACGGTGACCGTCGCGCCGACGATCCAGTTCGACTCGGGACCGATCGCGGCGACGTTGACGTCGCTGACCTCGCTCGTGACATCGAGTGACGGTGCAAACCGCAGGTTCGCATCGTCGATGCCGCGCGAGGCGATCTCGACGCGCTTGCGCGCGGCAGCGACGTCGGCGCGGCGATCGAGATCGGTGGCGGGCCGGCAGCTCGCGGCGATCGCGCGCTCCAGGCCGTCGAGGTCGAGGTCGGGTGTCGCAGCGATCGGCGTCGGCGAGCCGGCGAGCTCTCCGAGCCCTTCGCATGCGCGGCGCAACGCCTCGTCGCCGTCGACGAGCTCCGCGCGAGAGACCTCCACATCTTGCTGCGCACGATCGACGTCGAGCTCGGTGCCCTTCGCTAGCGAGAGGCGCTGCCGGGTGAGCGCGAGGCGATCGATCGCGGCGCGCAGCGACACGCGGCCGAGATCCGCGATTCGCTCTGCAGTGAGCGTCTCGAGCATTGCGTCGACGAACGCGCCGGCGAGCTCGCGCCGCTGCTCGGCGAGCGAGAGCTGTGAGAGCTCGATGCGGCGGTCCGCGGTGCCGAGCTCGTTGATCGACCGTGCGTCGAGATGCCAGGCGAGCACGCCGCCCGCGGACCACACGTTCCTCGCCGGGATCGTGCTCGCACGGAAGCCGTGCTGGTAGCCGCCGACCGCGGTCAGCGTCGGCAGCACGGCGGCGAGCGCGATGCGGCTATCGGCGGCGGCGCGCTGCACGGCGGCGGCGCTTGCCGCGTAGTCGGGCGCGTGACGAATGCGTGCGATCGCGTCGTGCCACGACGCGATCCGCTCGGGCGCGGCAGCAGGTGGTGCGAGCATCGGATCTTCATCGGCATGCGCCGGTGTCGCCGCCGCCGAGATGCACGCGAGGAAGAGCAGGCTTCGAACCGTCATGGCGGACGACGCATCCAGCAAAGGACGAGCCACGCAGTCGGCGGGGGGTTTTCACGTGGATGCTCGTTCGGGGCGAGCTGGACCAACCGGACAGCGCGGCAGTCGACGGTTCTACGGACAAGCAGGCTGCCGGAACCGCGGCACGCGACGGAATCGCCGCACGCGTGCGCGACCTATCGGCCGAAGCGATAGCACCCATCGAGGCTTGGGGGCTTTCGGGTAGGAAGTTCTCGACCTAGTGTCGCTGGATGGCCGCCGGCGACGCCGTCCTCGAGACGCTTCGCGACGACGGCGAGCTCGTCTTGTCTCGCCGCGTGTCGACCGATGACCGCTCGAAGACATTCCTGATGCTCACGCCGGTTTCGGACCAGGCGTCGCCAGGAACGCTCAAGCGGCTCGCATACGAGTACTCGTTGCGCCACGAGCTCGAAGCAGCATGGGCAGCGCGCCCGATTGCGTTTGTTCAGGAGCAGGGTCTGCCGGCGATGATCCTCGAGGATCCGGGCGGCCGGCTGCTTCAGGATCTTGTCGGTACGGCCATGGGTCTCCCTGTGCTCCTGCGGCTCGCCATCGACCTGGCGGATATGTTGGGGCTCGCGCATGCGCGCGGCCTGATTCACAAGGACATCAAGCCGACGAACATCCTGTTCGATCCTGCCACGAGGGCATCGCGACTGATCGGGTTCGGGATCGCATCGCGACTGCCGCGCGAGCGGCGTCCGCCGGAGCCGCCGAAGGAGATCACCGGAACGCTCGCGTACATGGCGCCCGAGCAGACCGGGCGCATGAATCGCTCCGTCGACTCGCGCAGCGATCTGTATTCGCTCGGCGTGACGTTCTACGAGCTCTTGACGGGGACCCTACCGTTCCAGGCCTCGGATCCGATGGAATGGATCCATTGCCATATCGCGAGGCACCCCATGCCTGCGTGCGAGCGCGAGGCCCGCATCCCGGAGCAGGTGTCTCGGATCGTCGGCAAGTTGCTCGCAAAGGCGGCGGAGGATCGGTACCAAACGGCCGCCGGCGTCGCCGGCGATCTCCGACGCTGCCTGGACGAGATCGAGACGGGTGGTCGCATCAGCACGTTCGTGCTCGCGACCGCCGATGTTCCGGATCGCCTGGTGATTTCCGAGAAGCTTTACGGACGAGAGCGGGACGTCGAGAAGCTGCTTGCCGCGTTCGATCGAGTCGTCGCGACCCGCGAGCTAGAGCTCGTGATCGTCTCGGGCTATTCGGGAATCGGCAAGTCCTCGCTCGTCAACGAGCTTCACAAAGCTCTGGTGCCACAGCACGGCCTCTTCGCCTCCGGAAAGTTCGAGCAGTACCGGCGAGATATTCCGTACTCGACTCTGACCCGCGCACTCGGTGGGGTGATTCGCTGGATCTTGACCCAGAGCGAGCAGGAGCTCGCTCGATGGTGCGTCGAGATCGAACGAGCGCTCGGGCACAACGGTGGTTTGATCGCCGGGATGATTCCGGAGCTCGAGCTCATCATCGGCGCGCAGCCCGCTC
The DNA here is from genome assembly GCA_028287115.1 of Myxococcales bacterium. Taxonomy (GTDB): domain Bacteria; phylum Myxococcota_A; class Polyangia; order Haliangiales; family Haliangiaceae; genus JABFXX01. The sequence goes on along the minus strand of JAQBQF010000059.1, from coordinate 18,475 downwards.
CGCTGGAGCTCGCGCCAGCCGAGGCGCAGAACCGGTTCCAGATGGTGTTTCGCGACTTCATCAGCGTGCTCGCGCGCCCAGAGCATCCGCTGGTGTTGTTTCTCGACGACCTGCAGTGGCTCGATAGCGCGACCCTGAAGCTGCTCGAGACGATCGCGACGACACCCGGGTACCGATCGCTCCTCCTCGTAGGCGCCTACCGCGACAACGAGGTCCACGCCGCGCATCCACTCACCTCGGCGCTGCGGACGATCCGCGACTCCGGCACGCGAGTCACCGACGTCGTGCTCACTCCCCTCGATGTCGCCGAGGTCACGGAGCTCGTCTCCGACGCACTGCGTGCAGACCCAGCCGCCGTGACGTCTCTCGCTCGCCTCGTGCACGAGAAGACCGGCGGAAATCCATTCTTTGTCGTCGAGTTCCTGAGCGAGCTCTCGCACGACGGCTTGATCGCCATCTCGGCGAGCGGAGCTCCTTCGTGGGACACCGAACGGATCGAGAGCAAAGGGTACACCGACAACATCGTCGACCTGATGGCCGGCAAGGTCACACGCTTGGGTCCGTCAACGCGCGAAGCGGTGATCCATCTGGCTTGCCTGGGGATGCGCGCCTCGATCGCCACCCTCGCGCGCACGCGCGACCGTGCCGAGGTGCTACTGGAGGAGGAGCTCTGGCCTGCGGTACGTGCCGGGATCGTGCTTCGTTCGGATGACACGTACCTGTTTCCTCATGATCGCATTCACGAGGCGGCCTACGCGCTGATCGACGAGCCACGGCGGATCGATGCCCATTTGCACATCGGACGGCTGCTGGCCAGGGCACTCGGCCCGGATGCATCCTCGGAGGAGGTCTTCGATGTCGTGCACCAGCTCAACCGAGCGGTCGCCCGAATCGTCGATCCCGGGGAGCGTGCCCAGCTGCGTGCGCTCAACGTTCACGCGGCACGCAAGGCCAAAGCGTCGATCGCGTACGCGAGCGCGTGCGAGTACTTGCGACGAGCCGCGGAGCTGTCCAGCACAGAAGATCCGTGGACAGCGCAGTACGCAGATACCTTCGAGGTGTCGCTGCTGCTCGCCGAATGCGAGTTCCTGGCCGGCAACCATCACATCGCCGATCAGCTCTTCGAGCTCATTCGGGCCAGAGCCCGTACCGTCGTCGACCGTGCCGCCGCGTACTGCGTTCAGCTGCAGCTGTTCCAGGTCGCCGGTCGATTCGAGGAGGGATTCCAGGGCGCCCGCGACGAGCTGCGACTCTTCGACATCACGATCCCGGACTCCGATGACGAGCTGATGGCTGCAGTCGCCGAAGAACACGCAAAGGTCAGCGTGCTCCTCGCCGGACGCCGCGTCGCCGACGTCTGCGATGGTGCGCCGGTGACCGATGGTCGCCAGCGAGCGCTCATGGATCTGCTCGTGTACGCGGGCCCGTGCGCGTTCAACGGAAGTCCGAAACACTTTCCACTCGTGACGCTGAGGGCCGTGACCCTCTCGCTGCATAACGGCAACACCGACGTGTCGTGCAGGGCATACGCGGCCTACGCCGTGATGCTCGTCTCGATGTTCGACGACCCGCAGAGGGCGTACGAGTTCTCGGAGATGGCGCTTCGGCTCAACGATCAGATCGGCAAGCGAAGCGACCGCGGCGCGCTCTTGATGATGCACGGTCACATGGTGGTCCCTTGGCTACGACCGTTCTCTGAAGCGATGGCGATCCAGGAGCAGGCACTCGCTGCATGCCTCGACGGCGGTGACCTCGCGTATGCGGGCTATCTCGCGTTCCTCGGAGTGTGGCAGCTCGTGGAGAGCGGAAGTCCGCTCGAGGACGTGACCGCTGCGTCCGTGAAGTACGCCGAGCTCTCCCGGCAGATGAATCACGACATTGCCAGCAAGATGATTCTTCTCGAGCAGCAGTTCGTCGCTCGGCTCCAAGGCAGGAACACGATCGATCCCCGTGTAGAAGCCGCGTGTGCTGATGGCCTGTTGAAGTCGACGTTCGGCTCCGGGATCGGTTCCTATTACATCATGAAGGAGGTCACGGCCTTCCATCAGCGGCGATTCGAGGATGCGCTATCTGCGGCAGAACAGGTGCGACCATTCCTGCCGACGGTGATGGCGCTGGCCATCGGTGCGACGCACCACTTCTATCGCGCGCTCGCACTGGCGGCGCTGCGCGGTTCGGATGCCCTGCCGGATATCAAGGAGGCCGCCGCTCGATTCGCGCAGTGGTCCACTCGCTGTCCCGCGAACTTCGCCGGGCGGCACGCGTTGCTCGAGGCCGAGATCGCGCGTATCGAAGGGCGGGACCTCGACGCGATCAGGTCCTATGAAGCGGCGTGCAACGACGCGCGCAACGCGGGGCGCATGCTCGACAAGGCGCTGGCCCTCGAGCTCTCGGCGCGGTTCTTTGCGGCACGCGGCCTCGATACCGCTGCGTGCGTGCACCTCCGCGAGGCGCGTGCTCGTTACGCTCAGGCTGGCGCGCATACCAAGGTCGCGCGGCTCGAAGCCGAGCACGCTTTTTTGCGCAGTGAGCCAGCGCGCGGTGCCGCGACGATCGGCACGCGAGTCGAGAACCTCGAGCTCGCCACGGTCGTCCGGGTCTTGCAGGCGCTGTCGAGCGACATTCGTCTCGAGAAGTGGCTCGAACAGTTCATGACTCTCGCGCTGCATGACGCGGGTGCCGAGCGAGCGATCCTGTTTGCCCCGAGCACGTCTGGTCTCGAATGCTTGGCCGAGGCGAAGACCGATGCCGTCGGAGTCACCGTTCGCGCTACGCAGGACCCGCAGGTCGCGGCTTCGATCCTTCGCTACGTTGCGCGTACGCGCGAGACGGTTCTGCTCGATGACGCGACGACGTCGCCCTACGCGGACGATCCGTACATCGCGTCGCGACGCAGTCGCTCGGTGCTCTGCCTACCGCTGGTCAGGAGCGGGACCCTCGCCGGAGTCCTCTACCTCGAGAACGACCTCGCGAAGGCGGCGTTCACGCCGGAGCGCACCACCGTGCTCAAGCTCGTGGTCGCGCAGGCCGCGGTGTTCATCGAAAACGCCCGCCTCTACACGAAGCTCCAACACGAGAACGAGGCCCGAAAACGCACGGAGGACGCTCTCCGGAGAAGCGAGGCGTACCTCGCCGAAGCGCAGCGATTGAGTCACACCGGTAGCTTCGGCTGGAACGTTTCGACCGGCGTGATCGTCTGGTCCGAAGAGACCTATCGCATCTTCGGCTTCGATCGGTCGGAAGTACCGACGCTCGACAAGATCTTCGGACGCACGCACCCGGATGACCTCGATCGCGTGCGGGACACTCTCGAACGAGTACCTCGCGCGCACGACAACCTGGACTTCAACCTCCGCCTCGTGTGGACCGGGGGCGAGGTGCGGCTGGTCCACATTCTCGGTCATTTCGTACCCGGTCGTACCGACGACGTGATCGAGTACGTCGGCGCAGCCATGGACATCACCGAGCAACACGAGGCGACACTCGCCCTGCAGCGTGCGCAATCCGAGCTTGCCCATGTCATGCGCGTGACCTCGCTGGGAGAGCTCGCGGCGTCGATCGCTCACGAGGTCAATCAACCACTCGCGGCGATGGGCGCCAACGCGAGCGCGGCACTCAACTGGCTTCGGGCGCAGCCACCCGCACTCGAGCGCGTGCGCGAAGCCCTCGGTGCGATCGAAGCAGATAGCGAGCGTGGTGGAGAGATCGTGGCGCGGATCCGTCGGCTATTGAAGCGTGCGACGTCTGGGCGCGGCCCGTGCGATATCAACACCAGCATGAAGACGGTGATCGACATCGCGCGCCCGGCCCTCGAGCGTCACCATGTCACGGTCGCGCCGGACCTCGCCGACGACCTCCCGGCGGTCCAAGGCGATCAGGTCCTGCTCCAGCAAGTCGTGCTCAACCTCCTGATGAACGCGGCGGACGCGTGTAAGGGCCTGGAACCGAGTCGGCGCGAGATCCAGGTCACCACACGTCTCGAGGCCGAACGCGTGTGCGTCTGCGTGGTCGACAAGGGCAAAGGAATCGATCCCGAATCCCGGGCTCGTCTGTTCGAGCCGTTCTACACGACCAAGCCCGATGGGCTGGGGATGGGGCTGTCGATCAGCCGTTCGATCGTCGCTCGCCACGGAGGCCAGCTGCGCGCGCTCGCCAACGCCGATCACGGCACGACCTTCACGTTCACGCTGCCGGTGTCATGAGCCGAGAGACTCCGACGGTATTCATCGTCGACGACGACGCCTCGGTTCGCGAGTCGCTACAGCGGCTCCTCATGTCGCTCGGCTTCCAGGTGCGCACGTTCGCGGACGCCCACACGTTCCTGAACAGCGAGCGCGGCGAAGCGCGCGGTTGCTTGCTCCTCGACGTCGGGTTACCGGACCTGAACGGACTCGAGGTTCAAAAGCATCTGATCGCGGTCGGTTCGCAGCTGCCGATCATCTTCCTCACGGGGCAGGGGGACATCCCGATGTCGGTGAGTGCGATGAAGGCCGGCGCCGTCGAGTTCCTGACCAAGCCGTTTCGCAGCGAACAGCTGGTCGCTGCGGTGCGTGAGGCTCTCGAGCTCGAACGAGCGTCGTGGCGCGAACGGACGCAGCTCGCGGAGTTGCGGCGACGCTACGAAAGCCTGACGCCGCGCGAGACAGAGGTCATGGCGGGCGTCGTCGCGGGGATGCTGAACAAGCAGATCGCAGCCGAGCTCGGCAAGGCCGAGGCGACCGTCAAGGAGCAGCGCGCGCACGTGATGACCAAGATGCAGGCCGGCTCTGTCGCCGAGCTCGTCCGGTTTGCCGAGCGGCTTGACCTCCCGACCGACGGCACCCCACCAAGGTAGGGTGCGATTCTCTGCGTTGGGCGTCTATGCTGCCGCCATGACCGGAGCCGAAGACGACAAGACGCTCGTGGTCGCGATCGTCGACGATGATCCGTCGGTCCTCCGGGCGCTCCAGAATCTGCTGACATCGGCGGGTCACGAGGTCGCGATCTTCGCGTCGGCGGGAGCCTATCTAGCGTCCGGATACCTTGCCCGAACCCGATGTCTCATCCTGGATCTCCAAATGCCGGAGATGAGCGGACAGGAGCTCCTCGCCTCGGTCGTCCGCCAAAGGCCCGTGCCGGTGATCATCTTGACCGCGGTCGGTGATGACGAAGTGCGGGACGCTCTGTTGCGTGACGGCGCGGTCGCGTTTCTTACGAAGCCGTTTCGCGCTGCGGATGTCCTCGCTGCGGTGAAGCGAGCGCTCGAGACCTAGACCCGACTTTCGGATGGGCTACCAAGGTCGGGTAGAGGTCTTCGAGCGGGCGTGACACGAATAGGCAGTGAGGTCGTCATGAAGACAACAGCCCAAATCGTCGAGCAGGTTTTTGCGTCGGACGTAGTTCAGAACGTCGCGGACGCGATCGAAACGCAAGCGCTACAGCGCGAGCGCAAGTTCAACTCGAGCATCCGCGCGCTTGGTCGTCCTCTCATCGGCGTCAGCCTCCCGATGCGGCGCCTGCTCGATGCGGTCGAGTGTGTCGCGGCGAAGAACGTCACCGTCCTGCTTCGTGGCGAGACCGGAACCGGCAAGGAGATGATCGCGACGCTGGTGCACGGCGCCAGCCGTCGCGCCGACAAGCCGCTCGTCCGCTTCAACTGCGGGGCGCTTGCGCAGGAGCTCGCCGAGTCGCAGCTGTTCGGCCACGTGAAGGGGGCGTTCACCGGCGCGGTGACGGCGCACCGTGGGTTCTTTGCCGAGGCCGACGGCGGAACCCTGGTACTCGACGAGGTCGGAGAGCTCAGCCTCTCGACGCAGGCAACGCTGCTGCGTGCACTCCAGGAGGGAGAGATCCAGCCCGTGGGCTCCTCGCGCACGGAGCGCGTCGACGTCCGCATCGTCGCCTCCACGAACCGTGACCTGCTCGCCGACGTCAGAGCCGGCCGCTTCCGCGAGGATCTCTACTACCGGCTCGCGGTCGTCGAGCTTGTCGTGCCACCGCTTCGCGACCGCAGAGTCGACATCCCAGCTCTCGTCGAGGAGTTCGCACGTCGCTACGCAGAGCGCTTCGGCGTGGGGCCAGTCCATTTCACGCCCGAGCAGCTTGCGAACATGACCGCCGCCGCGTGGCCTGGAAACGTGCGCCAGCTCGAAAATACGGTCGCTCGCCTGGTCGCGATGTCCGACGGGAACGTGATCGATGAGCACAGCTGTGCCCTCGAAGATCAATACGAGGACGCCCAGCTGCCCCTCGTGCGTGACACGTTGCGTTCCGAACCCCGCGCGCACCACCGTGCCTCTTCGCTGCTCGGACAGGTCGAGGCCTTCGAGCGCGAAATCCTCGCGAGAGCCTTCGAGGCCGCGCGCGGAAATCAGTCCGAGACCGCACGTCGACTCGACATGTCTCGGTCGACGCTGATCGACAAGCTGAGGAAGCACGGACTGGGCTAACGACACCGGCTGCTGACGATGCCCGAGAGCGCGAGCACTGATCATCGCGCGGGGTGGCAGTGATGGCGACGGTCGCCGCAACGCGGCACGGCGACTGCATCACGCGAACATGAAAAGGAGAACCACGATGGCATCAAACGAAGAAATTATCCGCAATCTGTACGAGGTCGCCGAGAAGGAACCCAAGAGGTTTCGGTCTCTGTTCACCGAGAACGGCTACTGGTGGGACGTCCCTGCCGGAGTCAAATACCAAGGCGACGAAGTCGCTCGTGCGGCCGACATCTACTCGGTTGCATTTCCTGACATGCACCGCGAGCTTCACGACCTCTACTTCGACGGTGACATCGTCGTCGTCCGGCTGACGCTTCACGGAACCCACCGAGGTGACCTTCCCACGGCCCTGGGAACGATCCCCGCTACCGGTAAGGAGTTCCACGCCCCGTCGTGCGATATCTTCCGTCTTGAAGACGGGAAGGTGAGCGCGTTCGACTGCTACTACGCCGGAACCATCCTGCTCGGCCAGATCGGTGTGCTGGGCAACCTGGAGGCCTCGATCAGGAAGTAGAGGCTGCGGCGGCTTGCCGAGATCCCGACAGGGCGTGACACAAAGGCGTCAAGCGATGTCGGATAGGCGGCACGCCAAGCGGTCGCGCCGCCGTCGACCGGGAAGTTGGGTGCCTGTGATGCAAGACGCCCGGTCAGGAGCGATGAAGGCCGCGAGCTCCCGCGCGATCGCCCGGCACACGTGACAGACTCGCTACCGGTTTCGCAAACCACACGAGGACGGACATGGGAGACACAGCTGCACCACTGACCGGGCCTGATCTCGCGAACGGGATCGAGCTCACGGCGATCGCAGAAGGGCAGTCGCTGCTCGGTCATGCACACGGAGAGGCCGTGCTGCTCGTGCGGCCCGCGGGCTCGGAACAGGTCTTCGCGATCGGAGCGACATGCACGCACTACAGTGGACCACTCGCGGACGGTTTGATCGTCGGCGGCCAAGTCCACTGTCCTTGGCACCACGCGCGCTTCGACGTGACGACGGGCGACGCGGTCTCCGCGCCGGCACTCAATCCGCTTCCGTGCTGGAGCGTCGAGCGAACGGGTTCTCGTCTGATCGTCGCCGAGAAGCTGGCGCGCTCGAATCGCAAGACACCCGCGCGCTCGCCCGCGAGCGTGGTGATCGTCGGTGGAGGTGCCGCCGGCAATGCCGCGGCGGAGATGTTGCGCAACGAAGGCTATGCCGGTCCGATCACGATGATCAGCGCAGATCCTGATCCGCCGGTCGATCGGCCGAACTTGTCGAAGGACTACCTCGCAGGTACCGCGCCCGAGGAGTGGATCCCGCTGCGTGGGGCGGATTTCTACGCGGCAAACAAGATCGCGCTCGTGCTCGGCACGCGCGTCGTGAACCTCGACACCAAGGCGCGCCGCATCGTGCTCTCGGATGGCACGACTCGCGATTACGACACGCTCCTGCTCGCCACCGGTGCAGATCCGGTGAAGCTGCCGCTACCGGGGAGCGAGGCATCGCACGTGTTCTATCTGCGAACGCTCGCGGACAGCCGTGCGATCATCGCGAAAGCGACGCACTCGAAGCGAGCGGTCGTACTCGGCGCGAGCTTCATCGGGCTCGAGGTCGCGGCGTCGTTGCGCGCTCGCGGCTTGGAGGTTCACGTTGTCGGGCTCGAAGCGCGACCCCTCGAGAAGGTACTCGGAGCGGCGCTCGGCGACTTCGTCAAGGCGATCCACGTCGAGCACGGCGTGCAATTTCATCTCGGACATACGATCAAGGCGATCGAGGCTGACAAGGTGACGCTCGACGATGGCAGCCAGGTCCTCGCCGACCTTGTCGTGATCGGTGTCGGCGTGCGGCCTGCGGTAGCGCTCGCCGAACAAGCGGGACTGCAGATCGATCGTGGTGTGGTCGTCGATCAATTTCTCGAGACCAGCGCCGCGGGTGTCTACGCCGCAGGCGACATCGCACGCTGGCCAGATCCGAGGACGGGTCACATCCGAGCGGAGCACTGGGTCGTTGCCGAGCGTCACGGCCAAGCCGCCGCGCGCAACATGCTCGGTCGCGCCTTGGCGTTCCGGGATGTGCCGTTCTTCTGGAGCCAACACTACGATGTCGCGATCGCATACGTCGGTCACGCGGAAACTACCGATCACATCGAGGTGATCGGCAGCCTCGCAGACAAGAGCTCCATCGTCGTCTATCGAGCCGGTGGCAAGGTCGCCGCCGCGGCAACGATCAATCGCGATAAGGAGTGCCTCGAGATCGAAGCGCTGCTCGAACGCGAGGACTACGCTGGGCTCGAAGCGCTGCTCGTGCGCGCTCGAAGCGCCTAGCTCGCGCCGGATCAGCTAACCAACGACCGCATCGACCCCGGTCCGCATCGGCACGTCGAGGATGGGGACGGTGCACACTGTCGCTACCTGCGATCCGCAACCTCGCGAACTCCGTGGGCAGGTCAGGGACGGTGCACACTGACGCTACCTGGGATCCGCAACCTCGCGATCTCCGTGGGTCAGTGTTGATCCGGCGTCTGAGCTGTCGTGATTTCACGGGCTTGCAGATCGCTCGTTTCAACAGTGTGCACCGTCCCCATCGCAGGGAGCGCTAGCCTTGACCCACGATCACGTCGACCGTCGTCGCAGCGGGCTCGACGCGGATCGGCACGTCGAGGAAGGCGCCGATCGTCGCGATGTTGGTCGTCGCGTGGAGCGAGAGCGGCGCGAGCGTACGAAACCGACCGGCACCTGCGACGGCCATCGGGAGCAGCAGCTGATCCGCGAGGTGCTCGCCGACCGGTGCACCAGATGCGAGATAGCGCTCGATATCGTCGCACGCGCGTGTCGCGACCAGCTCGGCGCGCGTGCCTTTCTCGCCGTGCTCGGTGACGAGCTCGCGCGCGGTTCCGCGATCGATCTCGACCATCAGCACGTTGGCGGGGCCGCCGCGCAGGTCGCGGATCTCGGACTCGACCTTGCCGAGGCGTTCGCGGACGACCGCGAGCTCGCGATCCGCGACGTGCGTTGGAATCCGCGCGAGGATCACGGTCGCGCGCCGCGAACCGATCTCGCCGGCTTTCGTGAGCTCGAGGCGGCGCAGCTGCGTCTTGCCTGCCGTCTCGAGCTGGACCTCGCCACCGCCCTTCGGCATCACGCCGTGCTTGACGAGCGTGAGCGTGACATCGGCACCCATCGCACGTAGCTGCGGCACGAACACGCGCTCGAGAAACTCGAACGGCGGTGCGAGCGGATTGTGCGTGCCGCCGATGATCGTCGCCCGCAGCGGCACCGAGGCCGCGATCGCCGGCACGAGGATCGTTTGCACGACGAGCGTCGTCGACCCGGCGCTGCCGATGTCGATCGTGACGTGATCGGCGTATCCGATGCTCGGCACGAACTCGAGCGTCTGCGATCCGAGCTCGGCGCCGTGGGTCTGCGCACTGCACAGCCGCGCCGCGGCCTCGACGCACGCGAGGTGCTGGCGCTGCAGTCCCGGTCGCGCACGGCCGGCACGGATCCGCGTCATCCGCAGCGGGCGCTGCGTGATGATCGAGAGCGCGAGCGAGGTCCGCAGGATCTGGCCGCCGCCCTCCCCGCGCGATCCGTCGATCTCGACATCCTCCGCCATGGTCCACCCTCTTCGCGATCGCGGGGACCGCTAGCCCTTCACGCAGACGACCTGCTTCAGCTCGTGCACGACGTCGACGAGGTCGGCCTGTGCCGCCATCACCTTGTCGATCGGCTTGTACGCCATCGGCGTCTCGTCGATCACGGAGGCGTCCTTGCGGCACTCGATGCCTTCGGTCGCCTTTTCGTGATCCTCGACGGTAAACCGGCGCTTCGCTTCGCCGCGCGACATCACACGTCCCGCGCCGTGGCTGCACGACTGGAACGACTCCGGGTTGCCCTTGCCGCTGACGATGAAGCTACGCGCACCCATCGAGCCCGGAATGATGCCGAGCTCGCCGAGTCCCGCGCGCACCGCGCCCTTGCGCGTGATCAGCACGTCGCTGCCGAAGTGGTGCTCGCGCGCGACGTAGTTGTGGTGGCAGTTGACCGCCATCTCGCCGAGCTCGAAGCGCGGCAGGTGCTTGCGCGCGGCGCCGATCACCGCGTCCATCATCAGCTGGCGATTCGTTAGCGCATAACGCTGCGCCCACTCGACGGCCTCGAAGTAGTCCGCGAAGTGCTTGCTGCCTTCTTGGAAGTACGCGAGGTCCTTGTCCGGAAGGTTCCGGGCGAGCCGCTCCATGTCGTGCTTCGCGAGCTCGATGAAGTAGGTGCCGATCCGATTGCCAACTCCGCGCGAGCCCGAGTGCAGCATGAACCACACGTGATCGGTCTCGTCGAGACAGACCTCGATGAAGTGGTTACCGCCGCCGAGCGTGCCGAGCTGGTTGACGTCGTTGCCCTTGCCGATGTGCTTGTGCTTATCGCCGATCGCCTTGTACGCCGGCGCGAGGTTCTTCCACGCCGCGGCGGTTGTCGCCGGCACGTCGTGCCACGCTCCGCGATCGCCGCGACCGCCGCCCGACGTGCGGCCGTGCGGCACCGCCGTCTCGATTGCCGTGCGCAGCTTCTTCAGATCGTCCGGGAGCTTGGTCGCGTCGAGCGTCGTCTGCACCGCCATCATGCCGCAGCCGATGTCGACGCCGACCGCCGCCGGAATGATCGCGTGCTCGGTCGGCACGACGCTGCCGACCGTCGCGCCGATTCCGAAATGGACGTCTGGCATCACCGCGAGATGCCGAAAGATGATCGGCAGACGCGCGACGTTCTCGAGCTGCTTGCGCGCCGCATCCTCGACGCCGACTCCACGCGTCCACGCCTTGATCGGCACTCCACTCGTTTCGATGACCTCGTACTCGGACATGACTCTTCCAAAGGCTGGCGTCACCAGCTCTTCGTCGCAAACAAAACCACGGCTCGCGACGCCGGCCGAAACATCTACGCGAACGTGCTGCTCGTATCAAGTAAGAAAAACTTTTCAGCTTGGCCGCGGCTAACCAGCGATGATACTTGGCGCCGATGTGGCTGCTGTTTCATCGCAAGGCCGGTACGAAGGTCGTCCAGGGCGGAGAGTCGTTTACCGAGGACTGCCCCACATGTGCGCGGCAGACACGATTCGAAGAGATCGAGCAGACCGAGCGGGTCGGGGTGTGGTTCATCGACGTCGCGTCCGAGAAGCACCGCGCATATCGCTGCCGTGTCTGCGGCGATGTCTTCGACTTGCGCGAGACCAACGACGACGAGCCGGTCTCGAAGCCCGAGCGTAGCGGCATGCTCGCCTCCGATCGAGCGTCGCAGCTCGCGGCGTCGCAGCTCGCGGCGGATCGTGCCCAGAAGCTCGCGGCCGATCGTATCGAGAAGCTCGCGGCCGAGCAGCGCCGCCGCGACGCGGAGCTCGCCGCACGCGAGACGCGGATCGAAGACGAGCTTGCCGAGCTGAAGCGCCGCATGGGTCGCTAGCGGACCCACCGCAAAACCTCAGCGATAACCCTGCGCCTGCAGGTTGAACAGCGTCGCGTAGCGGCCGCCGAGCTTGACGAGCTCGTCGTGCGAGCCGCGCTCGATGATCTTGCCGCGGTCGAGCACGATGATCTGATCGGCCATCCGCACCGTCGAGAACCGGTGCGAGATCACGATCGCGATCTTGTCGTCGGTGAGCTCGCGGAACCTCTCGAAGATCTTCACCTCGGCCTCGGCGTCGATCGCCGAGGTCGGTTCGTCGAGCACGAGGATATCGGCGTCGCGACGCATGAACGATCGTGCGAGCGCGACCTTTTGCCATTGTCCGCCCGATAGCTCGCGTCCGGACCGGAACCACTTACCGAGCTGCGTGTCGTAACGGTCTGGAAGTGTGTCGATGATCGGCTTTGCGAGGCCGCGGTCGGCCGCATCGTCCCATCGCACACGATCCTCGTATGCGCGATCATCGCCGGCACCGATGTTCTCGCCGACGGTGAGTTGGTAGCGGACGAAGTCTTGAAAGATCACTCCAATTCGCTGGTGGAGCGCGGGCTTCGACCACTCGCGCAGATCGCGCCCTTCGAAGGTAATTCGCCCCGATGTCGGCTCGTAGAGGCGCGTCAGGAGCTTGATGAGCGTGGTCTTTCCGGAACCGTTATCGCCGACGATCGCGAGCTTGCTGCCGGGAGGAATGTGTAGATCGACCTTCTCGAGCGCAATGTCGTGAGACCCCGGATATACGAACGACACGCCCTCGAAGCGCACGCCGTCGCCTGGATTCGTGCCTTCGGTCGCGTCTCCGGTCGCATCGATCGTCGGGGTATCGAGGAACTCGTACAGATTCGACAGGTAGAGATTGTCTTCGTACATCCCGCCGATGTCGCCGAGCGCGCTCGAGAGCGCGGATTGCGATTGCTTGAACACGAGCACGTACATCGTCATGGCACCGATCGTGATGCCGCCGTTGGCAGGGGTCGCGATCGCCTCGAGCGCGATCCACAGGTACATCCCGTAGAACGCGGCCTGGCCGATCGTGCCGAGCGCCAATGCCCACAAGCCCCGGTTGATCGTGATCTTGCGATCTCCTGCATACAGCTTGTCGAAGATCGCGCGGTACCGCTGGAGGAACCGGTGGCCAAGGCCGAACAGCTTGACCTCTTTGGCGTAGTTGTCGTTCGCGAGCACCGTCTCGACGTACATCTGCTCGCGGGTCTCGGGCGTGCGCCAGCGCGATAGTCGAAACGCATCTCCGGAAAACTTGAGCTCCGCAACGAACGGCGGGATCGCGGCGACGATCAGCACGCCGAGCGCGATCGGCGAGAAAGCGGCGAGCAGCCCTCCGAGGCCCACGAGCGTGATCATGCTCTGCGCGAGCTCGAAGGTCTGCGACACGAGAGACAGGGGGCGCGACGAGGCCTCGCGCCGTGCGCGGGTTAGCTTGTCGTAGATTTCCGAATCCTCGAACTGCGTCAGCTCGAGCGTCAGGGCCTTGTCGAGGATCTCGACGTTGATCCGTTGTCCGAGTTGTTGCCGCAGCAGCGAACGGAAGATGCCGAGTGTTCGTGACACGAGCGCGAGCGCGATCACGAGGCCGAGCTCGACGAGCACCCACTGCATCGCCGTGTGGCGATCGCCGAGCTCGCGCGTTTTGCCTGCTTTGATGATCGAATCCATCAGCAGCTTGCTGATGTAGGCGACGCCCGCGGGCAAGACGCCGGCGAGCAGGCTCCCGAGCGCGAGTCCAACGGTCAGCTTGCGGTTGGTCGTCCACACGAGGTGGATCGCGCGCTTGCTGTACTTGAAGACCCCGAGATAGCTGCGCCAGTCGATCTTTTCGTTCGGCGGCTTGGCCTGATTACCCTTGTGCGGACTCTTCGCGTTCGCGGCCGGACCACCACCGCCGCCACCGCCGCCGCCCCCACCACCGCCGCCACCCGCGCCGCCACCGCCGCCACCACCGGACATCGCGGCGGGGACTGGGAAAGAGACGGCTGCCATGACATGCACTGTAATGCGTGCGGGGCCCGCGCGCCTGGGTTGCCGAGGCTCGCTTTTCGGGCAGGGCCGGCCCTCGCTTTTCGGGCGCGACCTGGACTAACGCACGGGGCATGCGGCCACGAGCCCTCGTAGGTCGCGTTAACATGCGCCGCGATGAGCGAGCGGGTCGAGAGCGAAGGCTTCTACGAGATGGTGTGGGACTGCGACCACTGCGGCACGAAAGGGCTGCTCGGTAAGTCGCAGCGCCACTGTGCACAGTGCGGCGCGCCGCAGAATCCCGACAAACGGTATTTTCCGACGCCCGAGCAGCAAACGAAGGTCGCGGGACATTCGTACGAAGGCTCGGATCGGTATTGCCCGGCCTGCAAGGCGCCGATGGGCGCGAAGGCGAACAACTGCGCACAGTGCGGGTCGCCGCTCGACGGCGCGCGAGAAGTCCGAGGCGTCGAGGCTCCGATCGTGACGAAGCGCCGCCGGCGAATCTGGCCGTGGGTCGTCGCGGCGATCGTGCTGCTCGTGTTCGCGATCTGGTGGTTCTTCATTCGTACGAGTAGCGCGCAGATGACGGTCGTTGCACATCGCTGGGAATCGACGATCCCGATCGAGCAATTCGGCGATCACCCGCAGTCTGCCTGGCACGACCAGATGCCCGCCGGAGCGCAGGCGCCGGTGTGTCACCGCAAGCAGCGCACGACCAAGCAGATCGAAGACGGCGAGGAGTGTCACACCGAGCGTCACGACAAGAAGGACGGCACCTTCGAACAGCTCAAGAAGTGCAAGACGAAGTACCGGTCGGAGCCGGTGCTCGATGATTGGTGCGACTTCACGATCCGCAGCTGGTTCAAGGTCGACGAAGCAAAGATGTCGGGGACCGGCCTGACGGTGGTGTGGGCGACCGCAGGCGTTCCGACGCTGATGCCGAGAGAGATGCAGCCCGGCGATCTCACTCCGAACCTGGGCACGCGGCGCCAAGGTGCGCGCAGTCAGAAGCTCACGATCGAGTTCGCCAACAGCACGTGCGACGTCGACGCCGCGACCTGGCGCAAGTACGCCGACGGGCAGAAGGTCAAGCTCGAGGTCCGTGCCCGATCGGGCGACGTCGTATGCTCATCACTCTGAAGCGGTGCACGAGCTCGATCTGTGACACGGGCTGCACACCGGCTGCTGCCCTCGGTCAGACCTCGACCAGATCGGCCGCCACGCCGCGCGCCGCAAGCAGGCGACCGAGATCAATGGGATCGCTGGTGAGGACGCGGTCGCCCGCCGCGACGAGCAGCGTGAGGTGCGCGTCCACCACATCGGCCGTTCGGGTCACGCCTTGAAGCTCGCCCGCGCGCTTGGCCTCATCTGTACCGAGCGGGCGCACGCCCACGCCCGGGAGCAAGCGCGCTACCTCGACCTGGCGCGCACCGTTGCGCCAGACTTGCGCGACGACCGATGCGCTCGTCCACAGCGGGATCCGGCGCTGTTGCAGGACCCGGAGTAATGCGCCGACCCGGCGATCGCGCTTGTCGATGGCGACGAACGCGCCGGCGTCGAGGATCGCCCTCATTTGTGCGCGCGCTTGCGCCGGCGGACGAGCCCGAGCGTTGCCTCGGCCTCGGCGAGCTCGTCGGCTGAGAACGCGCCGTCATCCGCTTCCCAATGATCGAGCGCCCGACCGAGCGCATCGTTGCGCACACGATCTGCGGTCGCCTCCGCGATCCACGCAGACAGGCTCATCTTGGCCTGCTTCGCGGCCTTGCGCGCCGCGGCACCAAGCCGATGGTCCAACGTGATCGAGAGCCGGTCGACGTTCATGCATACGAGCGTAATACATACGGTCGTATGCGTCAAGCACCGAGATCGTCCCACGCAGACCCAGCTGCCAAGAAGCGGGATGTACACACGTGCAGCGCAACGTGCTGCAATCTGAATCTGCTAGGGCGTGCGGCGGCGCCCGGCGGCTTGCACCTTGCGGCGGCGCAGGCGCGTTGCCTCTTTGAGACGGCGCTCGGTGCGCTCGATCAGCTGCACTTGGCTGTGCTTCGCGTTGAGGCCCACGCGCTGGACGTAGCTGCCGTCCGGCATCATGTCCCATGCACCGCGCTGATCGGAGAGATGGGTATCGAGGATGAAACGCAGCTCGGCATGGAGCCGCGGATCTTCGATCGGCACGAGGACCTCGACGCGCTTCTCGAGGTTGCGCTGCATCGCGTCCGCGGAGCCGATGTAGTACTCGGGCCGGCCGCCGTTGTGGAAGTAGTAGATCCGCTCGTGCTCGAGGAAGCGGCCGATCACGCTGATGACCTTGATCGTGCTCGATACGCCGTCGAGACCCGGCCGCAGCCGGCACGTGTCGCGGACGATCAGATCGATCGTGACGCCGCGCTGCGACGCGCGATAGAGCGCGCGCACGATGTCGACGTCTTCGAGCGCGTTGAGCTTCCACTGGATGTGGCCGCGCTCGCCGCTGCCGACGAGTGCGATCTCGCGCTCGATCTTCTCGAGGAGCGCCGCTTTCAGCATTTTCGGCGCGACGAGCAGCTTGGCGTACTTGCGTCGCGGCTTGTAGCCGGTCGTCAGGTAGTTGAACAGCTCGGTGAGGTCGCGACCGATCGCGTCGTCGCACGTGAACAGCGCGAGGTCGCTGTAGAGCCGCGCGGTACCGCCGTGATAGTTGCCGGTCGCGACGTGCGCGTAGCGGCGTAGCCCGTCGTAGTCGTTGCGGACGACGAGCGTGATCTTCGTGTGCGTCTTGAGGCCGACGACTCCGTACGTGACATGGATGCCGGCGCGCTCCATGCGCGTCGCCCACTTGATGTTCGCCTCTTCATCGAACCGCGCCTTGAGCTCGAGCACGACGGCGACCTGTTTGCCGTTACGCGCCGCGCGCATCAGCAGCTTGATGACTTCGCTGTCTTTCGACGTGCGATACAGCGTCATCTTGACGGCGCGGACCTTTGGATCGTCCGCCGCTTCGCGGAGGAAGCGCTCGACCGACTCCTGAAACGATTCGTACGGGTGATGCACCATCATGTGCTTCGCCTCGCGAATCGCGTGGAACAGGTTGCCTTCGCTGATGAAGTCGATCGGCTGCGCCGGTGCGTGCGGCGGATCGCGGAGCTCGGGGATGTCGAGGTTCGCGATCTCCATCAGGTCGCGCTGGCCGAGCATGCCTTGTGCTTCGAACACGTCGACGCCTTCATCGAGGCCGAGCTCGGCGGCGAGCCGGCCGCGCAGGTGCGCGTTCATCGTGGTGTCGACTTGCAGGCGGACGACCGGCGCGAACTTGCGCTTGCGCAGCTCGATCTCGATCATCTCGAGCAAGTCGTCGGCTTCTTCTTCGTCGCGCTCGGCGATCGCGTTGCGGGTGACGCGGAACAGCGAGCACGCCTCGATCTCCATGCCGGGGAACAGCAGATCGAGGTTGTTCGCCATCACCTCCGCGAGATCGACGAACGTCCGCGACGTGCCGACCCGGACAAACCGCGACATCCCGCCGCCGATCGGGACCTTGACGCGCGCGAGCAGCGACTCGGAGTCGTTCTCGTAGCGCAGCGAGACGAGCAGGTTGAGCGACAGGTTCGAGACGAACGGAAACGGGTGCGCCGGATCCATCGCCTGCGGCGTGACCAGCGGGAAGATGTTGCGGACGTAGTATTCGCGAACCCACGCGCGTTGATGCGGATCGAGCTCGCGGAACGGCGCGATCCACACGCCGATCGCCTTGAGCTCGGCGGTGACCTTCTCGAGGATCTGCGCCTTGCGCGCTTCGAGCCGAGTGATCAGGTCGAGCGAATCGGCGATCTGCTGCTGCGGCGTGCGTCCGTCGGGCGTCAGGTTGTGAACTTGCGCGCCGACCTGCTGCTTGAGGCCGCCGATCCGCTTCTGAAAGAACTCGTCGATGTTCGAGCTGACGATCGCGAGGAACTTCATCCGCTCGAGGTGCGGCAGCCGATCGTCCTCGGCCTCGTGGAGCACGCGCCAGCAGAAGTTCAGGTACGTCAGCTCCCGGTTCAGGTAGAGCTCGGGTGCACCGAGGTCGGTCGGGACGATGTCGCCCAGGCTCGGTGCCACGGGAGTCCGCCCGGCGAGATCGATCGAGCGCAACGAAGGGCGCTGAGGCGGCTCGGGCTCGATCGCCACCGGCTCGAGTCGGAAGCTCCCCGAAGAATCCGGGGACAGGACTGAGCGCTCGGCAGACATCAACGCAAAGTATACTGCCCAGGTGACAGATTCGTTAGAGCGTGATGGTAATCAAACGGAAGCAATTACAAAGGATTGGCGATTTCTTTCGCCTTGTTTTCCTGACCCGTGAGGACGCTCAGCTCCCGCACCTTTCCACCTTGGACGAGCGTGACACTCGGACCACTCACGGTGCCGCTCTCGATCGCCGGTTTGCCGAGGTCGACCTTCCACAGGGCCTTGCCGCTCTGCAGATCGATCGCGACGATCTGATGCCAATCGGGAGCTCGCGGCGTTATGGATGCCGAGCACGCCGGAGCTCGACGTCAAGCTGGCATTCGCACGTCAGGCAGGTGATGAGGCCGGTCATTTTCAGCTCGTCGCGGATCGGCTCACCG